>NZ_MVOI01000003.1:1456797-1657416 GCF_002283555.1 Rubrivirga sp. SAORIC476
ATCGAGGGAGACATGTACACGGTGGAGGCGGTGTACGACGAAAGCGGCGAACTCTCTCCCGGCGCGACGTTTGCATTTCCGGACACCTACTGCTCCATCACAGCCCGCTCGGGTGACGTCGTCTGCATCGAAGCGATGGGGCAGAGCGTCCACGCCGGGCACGCGTGCTACGCGCAGTACGGCATGGAGACCTACATCGGCGCGCCGGTCACCGTCAGCGGGCAATTCTACGGCACGCTGTGCTTCACCTCGGTCGTCGCGCGGACGACCCCGTTCTCCGACGCCGACGCGGACCTGATCCGCCTGCTGGCATCCTGGGTGGGCACGGCCGTCGGGCGGATGCGAGACAGCGAGGCCCGGCATCGCTCCGAGCACCGGCTGGCGAGGGTGCTGGACGCGGCCCCCGACGCCGTCGTGCTGGCCAACGCCGACCGCATCATCGAGTACGTCAACCCGGCCTTCGAGCGACTCTTCGAGTGCCCGGCCGAGCAGGCGATCGGCCAGCCGACGCGGGCGTTCTACGCCCGTCCCGCAGACTTCGAACACCAGGGCGCGGTCCGCTTCCGCGCGGACGCGACGCTCGACCGGGCTCCCTACCTCGTCGAGTACCGCCGCGCCGATGGGACGACGTTCCTCGGCGAGACGGTCGGCGGCCCGGTGGCGGCACAGGGCGAGGCCCCCAGCATGCTGGGGTTCGTCCGCGACGTGACCGAGCGCGAGGCCGCCCGCGAGCGCGAGGCGGACACCGTCCGCGCCCAGGCCGAGGCGGTCCGCGCCAAGGAGCGCTTCCTGGCCAACATGAGCCACGAGATGCGGACGCCGCTCAACGCCGTCCTCGGCCTCGGCCACCTGCTCGGCCAGACGCCACTCTCGGCCGACCAGTCGGGCCTGCTGGACGGCGTCACGACCGCCGCCGGGACCCTCCTCTCGCTCATCGACGACCTGCTCGACTTCGCCCGCCTCGGAGCCGGGCAGCTCCCCATCGAGACGATCCCCTACGCCCCGGCCGAGGTCGTCGAGGAGGTCCGCCAGATGCTCTACGCCCGCGCCCGGGAGAAGGGCATCCTGCTGCAGGTCACGGTCGCCTCCGACCTCCCCCCGACCCTCCTCGGAGACCCGACGCGCCTGCGCCAGGTGCTCCTCAACCTGACCTCGAACGCCGTCAAGTTTACCTCGCACGGGAGCGTCCGCGTCACGGTCCGCGCCGACCGCGAGGCCGAGGGGGCCCGCCTCCACATCGAGGTGGCCGATACGGGAGTCGGCATCCCGGCCGATCGCCAGGCGGCCATCTTCGACCCGTTCGTGCAGGCCGCCAGCGACGCCGCGCGCCGGTTCGGCGGCACCGGCCTGGGGCTCGCCATCGTCAAGGAACTCGTCGAGCGGCAGGACGGGCACATCACGGTGGAGAGCGTCGAGGGCGAGGGCAGCACCTTCCGCGCCGACCTGTGGGCCGGGCTTCCGGCCGCCTCCGAGGCGGCCCCGCAGACGGCCTCGGCACCCGCCGTACCGTCCGACCTCACGGGGGTCCGCATCCTGGTGGTGGAGGACAACGCCACCAACCGGTTCGTGGCCCGGCGTGTGCTGGAGAACTGGGGCGTGATCGTGTCCGAGGCCCGGGACGGGCGCGAGGCGATCCGCGCCGTCGTCGACGCTGAGCCTATCGACCTGGTGCTGATGGACCTCCAGATGCCCGAGATGGACGGGATCGCCGCGACGCGATACATCCGCGAGGTGCTGGCGGTGGACTCGGACACGCTCCCCATCCTGGCGCTGACGGCCTCCGTGCTCGCCTCCCAGCATGAGGACGTGCTGGCGGTCGGCTTCGACGACTTCCTGCTCAAGCCCTTCGACCCTCCCGTGCTCCGTGAGCGCATCGCCGCCTGGACGGGGCGCACGCTGCCGCTGGACGAGCCGGCTCCCGAGCCCGTCCTCGATCCCGACGAGCTGTCTCGCTACACGAACGGCGACCCCACGCTCGCCGCCCAGGTGGCCGGCCTGTTCCTCGCCGACGGCCGGCGGACCGCCCAGGCGGTCGCCGAGGCGGCCTCGGCAGGAGACCTGGACGCCCTGAGTGCACACGCGCACGTGATGAAGGGGCAGGCCGGGTACGTGGGTGCGTCGACTCTGGCGGCGTCCGCCGGCCGGCTGGCCGAGGCCGCGCTCCAGGGAGACCGCGTGACGGTGTCGTCCAAGGCCCCGCTCGTCGAGAGGCAGTTCCATGCCGCCGCCGAGGAGCTGGCCCGACTGTACCCGCAGGTCGCCTTCGCCCCCTCCCGGGCGACCGCGTGAACTCCTGCAGAGGCTCCCGAGTCAGACATTGTCCGACAACGTTGGGTCGGGAGCCAGAGTAGGTTTGGTGCCATCCCACCCCGTTCATGCGCTGCCTCATAGTCGAAGACGACCCCGTCGCCCGCGCGGTGATGGAGGCCCACGCCCGCCGGGCGGGGCTGGAGATCGCCGCCTCCGTCGCGGACGCCAGCCGGGCGCGGCAGGCGGCCCGGGCTCCCTTCGACGTCGCGTTCTCGGACATCGAACTGCCCGACGGATCGGGCCTGGACCTCGCCCGTGACCTCGTCCAACGTGGCGAGGTGGTCCTCGCCACCGCGCGCGAGCGCTACGCCGTCGACGCCTACGACCTCGGCGCGGCCGACTACCTGCTCAAGCCCGTCGCCTTCGAGCGGTTCGAGCAAGCCGTCGAGCGGGTGCGGAAGCTGCGCGCAGCCGAGCGGGCAGTCGCACCTCCGACCGACGACGACGGAGCCCTCCCGGACGGGCCGGTCTACGTCCGCTCCGGCGGCGCCCTCGTCCGCGTCGACCTGCGGCGCGTCGACCGCATCGAGGCCGAGCGGGACTACATCCGCCTCCACGGCCCGGACATCCGGGTCCAGGAAACCATGTCCCGGATGATCAAGCGCCTCCCCGCGCCCTTCGTCCGCATCCACCGGTCCCACATCGCCCGCCTGGACCGGATCGAGCAGGTGCTGGACCGCGCGGTGGTCATCGGCGGCCAGCGTGTGCCTGTCGGCGCGTCGCACCGGGCCTCCCTGCTGGACCGCCTCCAGACGTAGCCTCCGGTGCCGGGGCCTGCTCTCGGCCCTACCCCACCAGATCCAGCCAGTGGTACACGATCCACCAGAGCTGGGCCTGCGGCACGACCAACCCGAAGAGGGCCCCGCCGATCACCTGCGCCCGCGTGTGCGCCCCGACGCGGACGCGCGCCCACATCAGCAGCGGCACCAGCACCACCAGCGGGCCGACGGTCGCCAGCGTGAGGGCGGCCTCGACGCCTGCCGGCAGGTCGCGCCAGACGGTCAGCGTGGTGAACAGGAGCACGCCCACGAAGCCCGCCAGGCTCGACATGTGGAGCGAGATCTTCCAGCGCGTGTTGATGAGCAGCAGCAGCGCCGTGTTGATGGGGAAGAGGGCCGCGAACGCCACGATCAGCGGCAGCGCCGGCCCCTCGACGGTCCGCCACAGCAGCAGCGCCCCGATGGCGTACGACACGATGCCCACCACCAGCGGCCCGAGGCGGGCGGCACGGTCGCGCACCTCCAGGCTCTCAGCACGCCCCGCGCGAATCATGCCCATCACGTAGAACAGGGGCACGAGGCAGAAGAAGACGATCGACACGCCGAACGTCCACACGACCTCGCCTGGCCCGGCGCCGAAGTGGGCGTCGATGAGCGTGAACGCGATCGGCGGGAAGATGAGCGGGTTGAGGAAGTACGAGACCGCGTTCGCGAGCCGGTAGCCGCGCGCGCGCGGGTCCAGCCCCCCCGGCCTCGGCGCCGAGGGGGACGCCGAAGAGGCCCCGTCCCCCGATGCCGGGAGAGAGGAGATCGTCGACGGCCTCGAACCTCGCACCGGCCTAGTAGGACTTGGCGTAGACCACGCGCCGGTCGGCGGGCGCCCCGCTGACCGGGTCCGTGCCCGCCTCCTCGGTGTCGATTCCCGGGAACTGGCCGGGGAAGGGCAGGCAGCGGATGGTCGCCTTCGTCTCCTCCTTGACACGCGCCTCTGTCTCGGCCGTCCCGTCCCAGTGCATGAGCGCGAAGCCCCCCGCGTCCATGACCTCCTTGAAGCGGTCGTAGGAGTCCACGACGTGCGTGTTCTCGCGGCGGAAGGCGTAGGCCCGGTCGTAGAGGCCCTGCTGGATGTCGTGGAGCGCCTCGCGGATGGCGGGCACGATCTCACGCGCGCTGACGGACTTCTTCTCCCCCGTGTCGCGGCGGGCCATCTCGGCCGTCCCGTTCTTGACGTCCCGCGGCCCGACGGCCAGCCGGATCGGCACGCCCTCGACCTCGTACTGCGCGAACTTCCACCCCGGCCGGTACTGGTCGCGGTCGTCCAGCACAACACGGTAGCCCGCCTTGGTGAGCGCGTCGCGCATGCCCTCGGCGGCCTCTAGCACCTCGGTGTTGTCGTCGTTCTTGCGCGTGATCGGCACGATGGCGATCTGGATGGGCGCCAGCTTGGGCGGCAGAATCACGCCCTGGTCATCGCCGTGGGTCATGATCAGCGCGCCGATGAGTCGCGTGGACACGCCCCAGGAGGTCGCCCAGACGTACTCCGCCTCGTTGTCGGCGTTCTGGAACGTGCACTCGAAGGCCTTGGCGAAGTTCTGCCCGAGGAAGTGGCTCGTGCCCGCCTGGAGCGCCTTGCCGTCCTGCATCAGCGCCTCGATGCAGTACGTGTCGACGGCGCCGGGGAAGCGCTCCGAGGCCGTCTTGACGCCCTTGATGACGGGCATCGCCATCCACTCCTCGGCGAACGTGGCGTACACGTCGAGCATCGTGGTTGTCTCCTCGACCGCCTCGGCCTCCGTCGCGTGGGCGGTGTGGCCCTCCTGCCACAGGAACTCGGCGGTGCGCAGGAAGAGGCGCGTCCGCATCTCCCAGCGGACGACGTTGGCCCACTGGTTGAGCTTCAGGGGCAGGTCGCGCCAGGACTGGATCCAGCGCGAGTAGGTGTCCCAGATGATGGTCTCGGACGTGGGCCGCACGATGAGCGGCTCCTCCAGCTTCGCGTCGGGGTCCACGATCAGCTCGCCGTCGACCTCTTTGAGGCGGTAGTGCGTCACCACGGCGCACTCCTTGGCGAAGCCCTCCACGTGCTCGGCCTCCTTCTCCAGGAAGCTCTTCGGGATGAAGAGCGGGAAGTAGGCGTTGCGGTGGCCGGTCGCCTTGAACATGCCGTCCAAGCCGCGCTGCATGTTCTCCCACAGCTCGTAGCCGTTGGGGGGGAGGACCATCGAGCCACGCACGGGCGAGGTCTCGGCGAGCTTGGCCGCCCGGATGACATCCTGGTACCACTGAGCGTAGTCGGTGGCGCGGGGGGTGATCGACTCGGCCATGGGGCAAAGCGTCCGGGACGGGACGCGGGGATGCGCGGGTGTACCTTTCGTGTGCGGACCGTGTGTGAGCCCCGGGGATCGCTCGTTCCTTGGCGGCGTTACCTCGCCCATGGAGGGCGCGGCTCTCTATACACGGGCCGACGAATATACCCGGGCTCACGGGTGCGACCGGTCCCACCGTTCCCTCTTCGCGCGGCCTCCGCACCGACGTCTCCCCTGCCATGCGCGCTCACTCCTCCCGACGGCTCGCCGTCCTCGTTCTTTCCGCTGTCGGCCTGGTCGGCCTGCCAGCGCTCTCTGGCTGTGCGTCCTCCCGCCCTGAGGCTGAGCGCACCGCACGCGCCCCGGTCGCCCAGGCCGACACCGCCGGGCCCGCCCGCGTCGGCCTCGCGGCCACGATGGACATCCCCGACAACCCGTATGGGGACACGGCTATCGTCGATGTCCCCGCCGCCGAGGACATCGCCTCGGGCGCCGTCCCGCTCGGCTACTACGACGAGGAAGAAGGCGCCGTCGACCCGGACGCCATCACGGTGGGCCGCTACTACTACGACGACGAGGGCACGACCTACTACGAGGACGTCGCCGAGGACCTCGACGACTACGGCCAGGGCGCCGACGACGACGTCTACTACGGCGGCTACTACGCCGACTACTACCGCTACGGCGACCCGGCGTACTACCCGTCGCCCTACATGTACTACCGGCCTTACACCACGTACCGCCCGTACGTGCGCTACGGCTGGTACCCCACGTGGCGCCACCGCCGGGCCTGGGCCTACAGCCCGTACTACGCCGGGTATCACGGCTACTACGACCCGTACTACGGCTGGGGCTACGACCCGTACTACAGCTACGGCCCCGGCGTCTACGTCTCGGTCGGCTTCGGATGGGGATGGGGCGGATACGGCAGCTATGGCCACGGCTACTCGGACGGGTACTACGACGGCCGCTATGCGAGCGCGGGCTACTACGGCCCCGGCTACTACGGCCGCCCTCGCAACCGCGCCTATTACGACGACTACCGCCACGACCGCGGCGACGACGGTCGCCGGAGCCGCGTCCGCGGACTGCCGGGCACCAGCACGTCGCCCATCGCACAGTCCTCGACGGACCCCTCGCGGCAGCCCGCGCGCCGCGGCCTCGCCCCGGCCCGCCTGCCCCGGCCCTCCACCGACCGCGGCATCACGCGCTCGACCGGTCGCGTGACCCGCACCTCGCCTGACCGCGACGTCGCGAGCGACCGTCCGGCCCGGATCCCCCGCACCGGCGGCGTGACCTCGACCGGCCCCGGCCGCACTGGCACGGCCAGCCCAACGACCTCCCGCCCGACGCGCGAGGCTGCCCCGACGCGGAGCACTAACCCCGTCCGCCGGACCGCGCCCCGGACCGCAGACCCGGTGACGCGCTCCGATACGCCGACGCGCACCACGCGTCCGGAACCGACCCGTCGTGCGGAGACGCCACGCCGCACCCGGGCCGACGAGCGCCCGACCCCACGCCGCGAGACGAGCCCTGCGCCTTCCCCGAGGACGGAGCGTCCGGCCCCGCGCCGTGAGGTGTCGCGCCCGGCACCGGCGCCTCGTCGCGAGAGCCGACCCGCACCGGCTCCGCGTCGGGAAAGTCGGCCCGCTCCCGCACCGCGACGGGAGAGCCGCCCTGCTCCCGCCCCGCGACGGGAGAGCCGCCCCGCTCCTGCCCCGCGTCGGGAGAGTCGGCCCGCCCCCGCACCGCGTCGGGAGAGCCGGTCCTCGGGCAACCGCTCGTCGGGCAGCCGGTCCTCGCGCCGCGGCGGAAACGACGACTGACCTGCCCGATCCGACCCGACGACCTGCGGCCCCTGCCTACCCGGCGGGGGCCGCTTCTGTGTAAACGGTCGGGGCGCCCACCTCGGCACGCCGAACGGGGCGGCGGCGCGGCCACCGGACGACGACTTCGCCCACCAGCGCGGAGGCCATCAGGATGCCGACCACGACGGCGAGCGCGCGGCCGACGCTCGTGAACGCCCACACCTGAAGGATCATCACGGCGATCGCCGCCGGAATCGACAACAGCAGCGGCCCGAACCGCGACATGGCATTGAATCGGTCGCCCCGGCTCGAGAACGGGGGCGTCTTGTGGGCGACCGCCACCACCCGCGAGACGGCGGCCGAGACCGCGAACCAGAACGCCGCATGGAGAAGGGCTGCCACGGCGGGCATCGAGAGGGCCAGCAGCACCGCCATCCCCACATGGAGCGGAAACAGGACGCGCCACGTCAGCGCCTTTTGCGCCCCGAGCTGCACCACGCGCGGCCGCGACTCGGGCAGCGTGCCGAACACCCAGGCCGCCGACGCGTGGTCCGATGTCTGGAGCGTCTGGACGAGCGTCTGGATGCAGAACAGCAGGACCACGAGCACCGACAGGTGGAGTTGCGTCGCCGGGTTCTGGAGCACGTTCAGCGTCCCCTCGAGCGCGCCGGCCTCCCCCGCGCCGACCATGCTGCCGAGGCCGCCGACGAGCCAGCCATACACGACGAACCCCGCCGGGAGCAGCGCCGCGGGCCACAGCCTTCCCCGCACCAGCCGGTCGTCGGCGAAGGCGGCCGTCGCGAAACCGTAGGCTGCCCGGATGGGACCGTTCGGAACGGCCCACCGCTCCGGTGCCGTCATCTGGCGCCCGAGGCGGGTCCGCGCGCCCTCCTGGCGGGTCCCGTCGGCCAGGCGGCGCAGCAGGCGGAAGTAGTGGTACGGGAAGAGCCCGCCGAAGGCGATGCCGAACACCATCAGGGAGACGCCCAGCACCACGATGCCGACCGTCACCTCGCCGCCGAGCACGTCGGCGATCCAGGCCCCCGGCCACCACGGCGCGGCGAGCGCGTCCGTCGACGTGCCGACGAGTTGGAAGCCGAGCACGAGGGCCGCGATGAGCGCCGTTCGCGTGACCGAGAGCGACGTGCGGAGCGCGCGTGAGGGGAGCGTGAGCGTGAACGTCCACAGCACTGCCAGCACGAGCAGCGCCGTCCAGACCGTCGCCCCGCCGATCCCGAGGCCCACCAGGAGACCCAGCGCCGGACCGTGCGCGACCCCCGTTCGGAGGGCGACCGGTACCGCGATGCCGACCACCATCAGTGCCACATACGTCCCGATGCCCATCAGCCGGGCCAGGTAGTGCTGCCGCTCCGTTGCGGGCAGGGTCGCCAGCCACGCGTTGTCACGGGGCCGGCCCATCAGCTCGTCGTACGAGCCGACGACCCCGAAGGCCGCCAGCACGATCCCGAAGCTGCCCCCTACGAAGAGCGCTGCCGTGGCGGGCGCCTCCCCCAGCGAGAGGGCGAGCACGACGCCCGAGAAGCCGTACGCCGCGATGGTCGTCATGAGACGGCCGGCGCCCCGACGGCCCGTGCGGCCGTGGCGGAGGTCGGCCCGGAGTTGGGCGGCGGCGAGCGTGAGGACCGAATTCATGACGGGCAGTATCGGCGGGTCCCCCGGACGGGGTTAGCCCCGGCCCCAACGCGGCGCGTCTGCGCGCGGTGCCCTCCCGTCTCGGTGCGCTCGCCGAGGTGCCCAGACACGCGTGCGCCCCCGCCGGGTGGCAGGGGCGCACAGGGGGCGGCGAGGTCAGGCTCGCCCCCACCGGAGCGGGGATCGGTCCGCAGAGCTTCTACCACAGAGCATCCACAGACCGTCCCCAGTTCAGCAGCGGCTACTCGATCTCGGCCTCGACGGCGTACACCGTGCGGGCGGCTTCCTGGAGTTGCTGCGGACGCGAGACGCCCCCGATGACCTTGAGCGTCCGGAGGGTGTACTCCACGAAGTCGAACCGCGACGTCGTGCTGCGGTGGCTCGGGTCCGTGAAGGTGCCGCTGGTGCAGCTCACCGTCTCGTAGCGATCGTCGACCAGGACGCCACCCCGCTGGTAGTGGCGGACCTGCATCCGGCACAGCGAGGCCTGGGGGTCCACCTCGGTCGGGTCCCACGTCGTCAGGACGCTGTTGGACTGCGGGGTGACCGAGAGGACGAGGTCGTAGGTCGGCGGCGGCGGCGGACCCGTGATCGAGACGGAGTACGACAGCTGGCGCGTCGTCTGGGTGCCGCCGTTCTGGTACGTGAAGTCGGCCGTGAGGGTGTAGGACCCGTTGGGGACGTTCCCCGCCTGGACGAGGAGGTAGGAGCAGGGCGACGTGGCACAGTCGGCGGCGACCACAGAGGCATCGCCCGAGAGCGAGAGCGTGTTGCTGATCTCGGTGCCGCAGTCCGAGAAGTCGAACGAGTACGCATTCTGGGTGCCGGGGTCGACGGTCTGGAGGCCGCTGAAGCGCGCACAGTCCAGCATCGCGCTGGCCTCGACGGCCGATGCCGCCGGCACGTCGGCGACGAAGTCGTCGGCGCAGCCGGAGAAGAGGGGGGCAGCCAGCAAGAGGGCCGCGAAGAGGGCGAGGGGACGCATGGGAGCGGTGGGAGTGAGTTCTCAGGTTCGCACGCCGTGCCCCGGTGTGCCTGAGCCGTCGATCCCGTTGGCATGCGGAAGAAGCGGCCGTTCGAGCCGGTCAGAACCGACTACTCGTCACAGGAAGCCGTTCTGCCGCCGATCCACACGAGCGCCCCCGCCGACACCGAGTCGGCGGGGGCGCAGACGAGCGATGCGGCAGCCTACATCGCTGCGGGGTTGCTCTCAACGGCGAACACGCCCCCTGAGGCCGACTGAAGCAAGTCGATCGACTGGCTGGGGCTCTGGCCCGCCACCTCGTACGTCTGGAGCGTGTACGTCACGAAGTCGACCTGCGAGGACGTACTCTGATGGCCCAGATCCACGAAGGCGCCACTCGCGCAGTTCACCGTCTCGTAGCGGTTGTCGACGGTGGACCCGTCTAGCCGTAGGGTGTGCTTGACCTGCATGCGGCAGAAGTTGGCTGTCGGCTCCACCTCAGCCGGGTCCCAGGCCACGTCGACGCGGTCGGCCAACGCAGTCGCGTCGAGCGCGAGATCGTAGGTCTCCGTCGGCGGCGGCCCCGTGATGGCGACCGTCTTGGTGAGCGAACGGCAGGTCGAGTCGTCGACGAGGCCATAGCAGAAGGCCGCGGTAAGGACGAAGGAGCCGTTCGGCGTGGAATCGGCCGCCGCGCCGATGACTTCCTCGGCTCCTGGCGACCCGGCGAAGATCCCGGTGATGGTGCCGTCCCCCGAGATCGAGAAGGTGTTGCTGAGGAACGGGCCACACGCCGACAGATCCAGCATGTACTTGTGGCTTGCCCCTGGCTCGACGGGGGACTGGCCCTCGATCTTGGCACAGTCGAGAGCCCGCGCCCCAGCGCTCGGCGGGTCGTGCGGGTTCGGCGGGTCCTCCCCGGCATGGGCCAGGGCGGCGTCGGCCCCGTCGGTCACGAGGCCGTCGGCGCAGCCGGAGACGAGAGGCGCGGCCAGCAGGAGGGCCACGAAGAGAGTGAAGAAGCGCATCGGGTGGTGAGGATGTCAGCCCCCATGGTCGCCCGGCCCTGCCGCGCTTCGCGTCCCCCGCACCGACCGTCCCCGGCCACCTCAGTGACCCATTTCGGGGGGGTCCGAACCGACTCCCGCGCTGGCCGACTCTGCCGATACCTTCGGCTCCTGCCCTCCCGTATCGATGCCCCTGCTCGCTCTCCTGCTCGCCGCGGCCCTCCAGACGGGATCTGTGGAGGCCGCCTCCGACTCGGCGCTCGCGCGCGGGGCCGTGCTCTCGGCCACCGAGGCGGCCGAGCGTGACGGGCCGTTCGCGGACATCGGGGCCTTCTTCGAATGGGTCGACCGCAACCAGCCCATGAGCGGGAGCCGCCTCGTCAACCCGCACACCGACCCCACCGGCGAGCGCGGGATCTACTACGTGCTCGACCGCGACTCGACAGTATGGATCCAGGGCCCCGACGGCCAGACCCTCCGCCTCGATGCGTACCTACCCTACAAGATGGGCCGCACGATCAACGAGGAGTTCAAGTACAGTGAGAGTCGTCCCAAGGGGGTCGGGTGGGGGGTCGAGGCGGGCGAGTTTCTGATCTACATCAACAGCGGCCTCCCGCAGCGCCTCGCGCTCGCGCTCTTGGTCCTCGTGCCGCTGCTGGTGCTCGCCGTCATCTACGGCCTCTGGCGACGGCTCCGGCTGGCGACCGAGCGGGGCCTCCAACTCGCCGAGTCGCGGCGGCGCCTCGCGGACAGCCGTGAGAACGAGCGGATGCACCTCGCGCGAGACCTCCACGACGGCCCCCTCCAGGACCTCCAGGCCCTCCGGATGCGGCTCGGCGTCGTCCAGCGGGCGGTCGAGCGGGGCACCCCACTCGCCGACGCGGCGCTCGACCCCGTGCAGGCGGACCTGCTCCGCGTCGTCCACGAACTGCGCGGCGTCAGCGAGGGACTGCGCCCGCCGGTGCTGGGGCCGTTCGGGCTGGCCGCCGCGCTGCGGACGCTGGCCACGCGCGCGAGAGAGACCCACCCGGACCTGACCATCGACCTCGACCTTCAGGCCGATGGGACACGCCTCAGCGAAGCGGCACGCATCGCGCTCTACCGCGTCGTCCAGGAATCGATCAACAATGCCGCCGTGCACGGCCGGGCGCACCGCGTCACGGTGACCTACCGCGAGCACAACGGCGTCCGCCTCGTCGTCGAGGACGACGGCACCGGCTTCACGATGCCCGACGCCGTGTTCGACCTCGAACGCGAGGGCCACCTCGGCGTGGCGGGCATGAGCGAGCGCGCCGAGGCGATCGGCGGCACCTTCGCCGTCGACACCCGCCCGGGCGCAGGCACCCGCGTCCTCGTCACCGCTCCACCTTCCGTCTTCTCCACCCCGATCCCCGCATGATCCGCATCCTCGTCGCCGACGACCACCCCCTCTGGCGCCGCGGCGTCTGCGATCTGCTCGACGGCGAGCCTGACCTGTCGGTCGTCGGGCAGGCCGGCGACGGCGCCGAGGCGCTGGACCTCATCCGTACCGTCCCGGCCGACGTGGCCCTGCTCGACATGGAGATGCCGCGCATGAGCGGGGTCGAGGTCACGCGCACCGTCCGCGCCGAGGGGCTCACGATGCGGCTGCTGGCGCTCTCGGCGTACGACGAGCCAGAGTACGTCTCGGGCTTGATGGACGCCGGGGCCGACGGCTACATCACCAAGGAGCGCCCCCCCGAGATGTTGCTCGAGGCCGTCCGCGCCGTGGCCGACGGGCAGGGGCGGTGGTTCGTGCGGGCGGTCCCGGCCAGCGACCACACGAGCCACCTGTCGGAGCGCGAGCGCGAGGTGCTGGCCCTGCTCGCCGAGGGGCGCCCCAACCGCGGCATCGCCGAGGCGCTGTTCATCTCCGAGAACACCGTCCGGAACCACCTCAGCAGCCTGTATGCGAAGATCGACGTGCAGGGCGCCCGCGAGGCGGTCGCGTGGGCGTGGCGCAACGGCGTGATCCGAGCGGAGTAGTCCGAACCGACCAGTTCCAAACGGCCGGTCTGTGCCGTTGCCGACGGGACAAGTCGGCCCGAACCTCAGGGCACAGTCTCCATCTCTCCCATGACACGCTCCCTCTCCTCTGCCCTCGCTGGATCCCTCGGGGTCGCCCTGCTCCTGGGCGCCTGCGACACGGCCGGGCCGTCTGCGTCCGCCGCGTTCGGTCCCTTCCCACCGGCCGACGTGTCGCTTCACCAGACGACCATCGTCCCTCTCGACAAGAGTGGCACCGACCTGACGTACGCGTTCGCCGACGCCGACTCGACCTGGGACGGAACGTTCTCCGTGACGACCTACGACGACGACGGCGCTCCCATCGTCACGTTCGAGCAGGACGCGTGGGTGGAGGCCAGCGGCGTCACCCGGTACGGGATCGACTTCTCCTGGAACCTCGCGATCGCGGAGAACGCCGAGATCTACTACCTAGACATCCTGGGCGACGACGTGCAGGTGAGGAGCATCATCACCGACGCCGAAGGGGATGACGGCGACGGCGACGGCGGCGACCCTGGCCACTCATTCCACACCGACCCCGAGGGCGAGATCCGCATCGACTACCCGCGGGAGGGGGACCCGAACGCCCCCAACGGAGGGATTCGGAACGGCCTCGGCGAGCCGCTCGTCGGCATCACGGACGTGGCCGTCCGGTTCAAGGAGGGCACCGACGTCCCCGTCGCCGTGGAAGCGCGCTTCCGCTACCCCCACGGGGTGACCTTCACGTACACGGTCGAGAACTAGCGCCGGCCCACCGCAGACTCGCGCCAACGGTCAGGAGGGGTCGGCCCCGAGAGGAACGGACATCTCGATGGTCGTCCGGCCGGGCACGCTCTCGATGCGCAGCGTACCGCCGAGCGCCTCGGCGCGCTCGGCCATCCCGGCGAGCCCGAGGTGCCCCTCTCGCTCGAAGGCGTGGAGATCGGCCGGGACCGCGAACCCCGCCCCGTCGTCAGCCACCGTGAGTCGGGCCCGTCGCTCGCCGTCCAGCGCATACTCGATGCGGACCTGCTGCGCCTGGCCATGCTCGATGGCGTTGTTGACAGCTTCCTGCAGGACGCGGTAGAACGCGAGTCGCACCGGGTCTGGCAGGTCGCGCCCCTCGCTCTCCAGATGGTGATGGACCGCGAGCGCGGGATGGGAGGTGCGCAGACGGTCTACGAGGACGCGCACTGCGGGCGCGAGCCCGAAGGAGCCCAGCACCGGAGGCCGAAGCCCTTCCGAGATCTCGCGGAGTTCAGCGCCGACCCGCAGGAGTTCACCCTGAACCCGCTCGACGGCGGCCGACAGACTGTCTGCAGCTTCCCGGTCCGGCGCGCTCGGCGACCGACCGCGTCGCTTCCGCTCAGCGACAGCGAGTTGCATGCGGAGCGCCTGGATGTCCTGGAGGGGGCCGTCGTGCAGGTCGCGAGCGAGTCGGATCCGCTCTTCTTCGCGGCTCTCCACCAGCCGGCGCCTCGACGTTACCAGTCGTCGCTCCTGCTCGAGCGAGTGCTCCAAAGCTCTCCGCAGGCGGTAGACCCCCATGCCCCCACCCAGGAGCAGGAGAAGAAGCACGACGAGAACGCCGACCACAGGCGCACTCTGGGTCACGTCGGGATAGAGGCGCCCCGACTCGTACCCGTACCCCACGCCTTCGGTGTACATGTCTGCATACCCGAGCCTCCCCGCGCCGGCCCTGCCGAGGCTCCACAACAAGTAGGCGCCCGTGTGGAAGGGGTCGCCCTGCGCGGGCTGCACCCACACCGTACTGTCTGCTCCCAGGACCCACGACGCCCCCTCGTCACGAGGGCGTCTGTGCGGCGAGGACCCGGCCGCGCGCTGCCTGGGCTCCAACTCCCAGAACCAGTCGAACAGAGCCTCTTGGCCAGCAAACCGCCCGTATTCGCGCAGGTACGGTTGGACGAGGGACTCCAACGGCACGACCGCGGAGTCTGGCGGCGCGGCCAGAGAGTCGGGCGACTGGGCAGACGCAGAGGGGAGGAGTCCAACGACCACGACTGTCGCGAACCGTAACAAATGCCTCATCGAAAAAGATCAGCCTGGAGGGATGACGTGGCACAACCTAGCCGCGCCACCCACCTCCCCGGGGGCCGATACCGCTCGATGTAGCAGTCGAAACCGACTATTAAACGAGACCACAGGACTACGTCCTACCCCTCATCCGGTCTCAGGCCACCGACCTCCTTTCCCTCGGCTTCATCGCCTGTGCACGGTCGCAGCGACGGACGCGGCCGCCCGACGCCAGCACGGTGAGCAAGAAGCCGCTGCTCAGGGACTGGCCTCCGCCGCCTCCCGCTGCCGGCGAATGCGGGTCTGCTCCTGGAGGTACTGGCTCCAGCGGGCCGCCTTCGCGTTGTGCTCGGCGACGGTCCGGCTGAAGTCGTGGCCGCCCGTGCCGTCGGCGACGAAGAAGAGGAAGTCGTGCGACTCGTTGTCCAGGACCGCCTCGACGGTGCCGTCGGAGGGGTTGGTGATGGGGCCGGGCGGGAGGCCGTCGATGAGGTACGTGTTGTAGGCGCTCGGGAAGGCGTAGTCGCTGAAGAAGAGGCGCCGCATCTGCGGCTCGCCGCCCTCCTCCATGAGCGCGAACTGGACGGTCGGGTCGGCCTGGAGGCGCATGGTGCCCGCCGACGTGCGGCCGAGGAGGCGGTTGAGGTAGAGCCCCGCGATGCGTCGGCGCTCCTCTGGCTTACGGGCCTCCCACTCGACGAGCGAGGCGAGCGTGACCACCTCGTCCGGCGTCAGGCCGAGGGCGTCGGCCTTGGCGCGGCGGGCGTCGGTCCAGAAGCGGTCGTAGCGCTCGTGGATGCGGCGCAGCGCCGTCTCGGCGTCGTCGGTCCAGTACATGTCGAACGTCTCGGCCAGCATCTGGCCGTGGAGGTGCGCCACGTCGGTGCCGAGCGACTCGGCGAAGGCGGGGTCGCGGAGCAGGCGGGCGACCTCGGTGGAGTCGGTGCCGAGCTGGTTCCGGAGCACGCGGGCGGTCCGCTCAGGACGCGAGCCGGGCGGAATGGTGATGCGGATCGGGTCTTGGAGCCCCTTCCGGATTTTGTCGAGCACGGCCCAGTTGCTCATGCCGGGCTCGATGTAGTAGTGACCCGTCTTGACCTGGTCGGCCCAGCCGGTGAGCCGCCCGAAGAGCTCCATCGAGGACCGGTTGGCGAGCGCATCGGCGGACTCCAACGAGTCGAGCGCGGCCTCGAAGCCCGTCCCCTCGGGGATCCGCACGCTGTGGCGCTCGGTGCCGCCGACGTTGGACGAGAAGGCGAACCACCAGACCGCACCCGCGGCGAGGGCGCCGATGGCGAGAACGAGGAGAAAGAGCTTTTTCATCGAGAGGGGAACGCAGAAACGAGAGGTCTGGCAGACAGGGGGAGCGCCCTCCCCATCCCGTCCCAGGGTGCCGGGGCGAGACCTGCCACGCGGCGGAGAGGACGCGGCATGCGGCTAACGCGACATGCGGCTAGGCCGCACCGTCCCCGCCGGCCTCGGCGCCGAGGCCGGCCGGCTGGTCGCGGCTGTCGACGGCGCAGACGGTGTGGATGCCGCCGCGGACCGTGTAGTCGGTCGTGACGACGAGATGGTGGGGGTCGCCGAGGTGGCGCATCAGGTCCTCGAAGAGGAGCGCCGTGATGTCCTCCTGGGCCGCGCCGATGTGGCGCCAGCTCATGAGGTAGTACTTCAGGCTCTTCAGCTCCAGCAGCCACGAGCCGGGCACGTACTCGATGCGGACCGTCCCGGAGTCCGGCAGCCCGGAGAACGGGCAAAGCGCCGTAAACTCGCCGGGCTCGGTCGTGTACGTCACCACCTGACGCGCGGCGTGCGTGTAGGGCATCCGGTGGATGTCCTGCTGGCGGGCGTCCGGCGGGAGGAACAGCGCGACGCGGCCCTCAGGCTCGATGCCGTAGCGCGCCATGTGCGCCAGCGAGGCCTTCGTGTGATCGAGGGCGCGCTGGTGGAAGTCGTCGAGGCGGTCGGCCGCGGTCGGCGTGTCGGCCATGGCGAAGGCGGTGGGGCGGGGCAGGATAGCAACGCCCCCGGCGGAGCCCCGGTGCGCGGCGAAGAAGAGGGAATGGGGAAAAGAGGAAACAGGAATCGGGAACGAGGAATCAGGGACCGGGTCTCCCGGGTCCACCGCCTGCCCGACTCTGCGAATGCCGCCTCCGGGTCTCGCCCCGATGCCTGATGCCTGACTCCTCGAACGCCCTCGTCCTCTTCTCCGGCGGCCAGGACTCGACGACGTGCCTCTTCTGGGCGCTCGCGCCTGACGGCGGCGCGTTCGACCACGTCGAGGCCGTCGCCTTCCGCTACGGCCAGCGCCACGCCGTCGAGATCGAGCAGGCCCGCGCCATCGCCGAGGCGGCCGGGGTCCCGCTCACCGTCCTCGACCTGACCGGCCTTCTCTCGGGCTCGGCTCTCCTCGCCGACGAGGCCGCCGACACCAACGACGCGCACGCGCTCGCGCCCGACCTCCCAGCGTCGTTCGTGCCCGGCCGCAACGCGCTCTTCCTGACCGCCGCCGCCTCGCTCGGCTTCACCCGCGGCATCGCAGACCTCGTCGGCGGCATGTGCCAGACCGACTACTCCGGCTACCCGGACTGCCGCCTCGACTTTGTCGAGTCCCAGGCGCAGACGCTGTCGCTGGCCCTCGACACGGACCTCCGCATCCACACGCCGCTCATGCACCTCACCAAGGCCGAGACCTGGAAGCTGGCCGCCGACCTCGGCACCGTGCGCGGGCTGGACGTGCTAGAGACGGTCCGCGAGATGAGCCACACCGACTACCACGGCGACCGGACGCAGCGCCACGCGTGGGGCTACGGCCGGCTCGACAACCCCGCCTCGGTGCTCCGGGCGAAGGGCCACGCAGAGGCCGTCGCGAAGGGGTGGGTCCCCGATGTGGACCTCCCCTAGGAGCAGACCGAAACCCTCCTGGCGCAGGCCTCAGTCGTGCCCGAACGCGTCGGCCAGCGTGCCGAGGTGTCGGCCGAACTGGGCCATGACGAACAGGTGCGCGACGGCCTGCGTGAGCCGGTAGAGGCCCCACGGCAGGCGCGGCGCGAAGTCGTGGATGGCCGCCAGCAACGTCGTCCCGCCGAGCACCTCGCGGAACTCAAGCCGCGCCCGGCGGCGTGTGTCGACATCGGCGAGCAGGCCGCCGGTCACATAGAACAGCGCTCGGTCCGGCGTGCTGCGGTCGGGCGAGTGCGTCAGCTCCAGAACCGGCTTTGGCAGCGGGCGGACGTGGAAGCGCGCCACGTACTGCCCCGCCGACTCGTCGACCCGGACGCGGATGAAGGGGCCGGCGAACCCGTCCAGCCACCTCATGTACTCGCGTCCCGCCCACTCAGCCGAGCGGCCTCGGGGCAAGCGGTAGCGCTGCACCGAACGGACGAGTTGCTCTTCGCGGATCGTCGCGTCGTCCTGCTTGCGGTGTGTGTGCCGGGCGTCCGGGAAGGGACGGCCGCCGGGCGCGATCGCCTCCCGGAGCGCCTCCTTGAACGGCGTCGCCCCGTGCGCCAGGGCCTCCTGCACCCGGTTCGGGCGGGCGACCATGTCGTGGCGGAGGCTCGCGATCAGCGGTCCCACGAGGGCGCGAGGGCTCCGCGTGGTCAGGCTCACCCACAGCGTCGACAGCCTCGGCGTGATGACCGGCACCCCGGAGGCCGGGCGACGCACGCCGAGCACCTCGGCCGTCTGCTCCAGCATCTCGCGGTAGCTCATCACCTCGGGCCCGGCCACATCGAAAACCCCCCCGAAGCGGTCCGGCGCCCCGAGCACGAGCCGGAATGCGCGAACCACGTCCACCAGAGCGATGGGTTGCGTGTCGGACTCCGTCCACTCCGGCAGCAGCATCGCGGGAAGCCGTCGGACGAGGTTGACCAGAATCCGGAGGGACGAGCCGCCCTTGCCGACGACGAGCCCGGTCCGGAGCGTCGTCACGGGGACGCCGTGGCTGGCGAGCGCGCGCTCGACCTCCCAGCGGCTCTGGAGATGGTGGGAGAGATGCGCTGTGTCCTCGGGCAGAAGACCGCTCAGGTACACGATCTGGCGGACCCCGTTGCGCTTCGCCGCCCGCGCGAAGTTGTCGGCCAGGATCAGGTCGAGGTCGGCGAAGGTGCCCTGCGTCAGCCGGGACGAGGGCAGCATCGAGTGGACGAGGTAGATCGCCAGATCGGCGCCCTCCAGGCCCTGCTCGACTTCGCGGAGCGAGTACAGGTCACAATGGCGCCACACGATCGGGTCGCCGGCGTCCTTCCGCGCCGCCCGGTTGGGGGAGCGCGTCAGGCCGACGAGATCGTAGTCGTCAGCGAGGGCGCGGCGGAGGGCGGTGCCCACGAACCCGGACGCTCCCGCGATGGCAACGGTCGGCCGATCGGGGACGGTGGCATCGGGGGATGGCGGCGCGAGCGCCTCGGTGGCGAGCACGGTCAGCGCCTCAGCCCGATCACGAACCCGGCCAGCAGCGCCAGCCCGGCGGCCACGTAGGTGGCCTCGCGAGGGGGCGTGACCTGGACGGCATCCAGCCCGACGGCCTTTGCCAACCGCCCGGCCTGCGCCGAGGGCCCGACCGCCAGCACCGCCCGGCCACCGACCGTCACGTCGACATCGACGCCGACCGCCGAGAGTGTGTCGGTGAGCGCGCGGACGAGGTGACGGCCGGGGCGGCGGGCCTGGAACAGTCGGTAGGCCGTCGCCGCACTGTCGACGGCGATGGTGACGCGTGCCCCGTCGCCGCGGATCGCAACGGGGTGGCCATCGACCGACAGGTCCAGGTCGGCGTCGACGAAGAGTTGCCTGCGGAGCGGCGGCATCAGCTCGCGGCGCCGCCGTTCTCGGCGTCCCGGGTGCGGATCCGGATGGTGCCGTTCATCTTCCACTGCGCGTGGCTGGCGGCGTCGCCGGTGCCGCTGGGCACCTGGAGGTCGAAGTCGTCGAACTCGTACTCGATCTCGGCGCCGCGGCCGGTGAGCTTGTCGTAGAGGCCGATCGCGAGATCGGGCCAGGTCTGGGTCTGGGAGTCTGCCATGGAAGGGAGGATGGAAGTAGACCCTCCGTATCGGCCCCGGACGCACCGGTTCGCGCCGATCGAAGAATGAGGCTGTTCCCGACGCGACCGTGCGGGTCCCCCTTGCGACGCCGTTTCTTCGCCTCATGAGTGCCTCCCTTCCGACCGTCGAGACCGAGACCGGGCTGGCCGCCCGACTGGCGGCGTCGCCCGCCGGGCCGAAGCGCTACGCCGTCAAGGCGCTCTGGCGGACGGTCCAGGGCGAGGGCACCCAGGCCGGGCGCGCGGCCGTCTTTGTCCGCCTGGCGGGCTGCAACCTGTGGAGCGGCTTCGAGGCCGACCGCACGCGCGACGCGGCCCGGTCGGGCGCCGACTGCCCGCTCTGGTGCGACACCGAGTTCACGCCGCCGGACGCGGTCAAGCTCTCCGCCGCCGACCTCGCCCGCGCCGCTGCCGAGGCGGGCGGGGCGGTCCGGTTCTGCGTGCTGACAGGCGGCGAACCGCTCCTCCAGGCCGACGCCGCGCTCCTCCGCGCGCTCCACGCCGAGAGGTTCGTCGTGGCCGTCGAGACCAACGGCACGCAGCGCCTCGCCGACGCCTTCGGTGAGGACCCCGCCGACCACCCGGACTGGGTCGTGTGCAGCCCCAAGCTGCCCGAGGCTCAGCTCCCGCTGGAGGCGTGCGACGAGCTCAAGCTGGTCGTCCCGGACTACCGGCCGGAGGCCTATGCGTCGATGGCGACCCGCGTCCGCGAGCACGCGGGGCGGCGGGCACTCTGGCTCCAGCCCGAGGACGGCCCGCGGCTGACGGAGGCGACGCGGCTGGCGCTCGACCTCGTGTTTCAGGACCCACGCTGGCGGGTCTCGGTGCAGACACACAAGGCGCTCGGCGTAGACTGAGGACCGCCAGGCTCACGGGGACCTCACCACCGACTTCTCTGCACGACGATCGGGTGCGCAGCGCGGGCCACGCTGGGCCCAGCTCGACCTTCCGCTCCGCAACGAAGGCCGCAATCTGGGGGGCGTCCTCAATCCTCGGCGGGCGCAAGAGCGGGAAGTTGGGGATCGGACGAGCGTATCACCTCCGACGGCCCCGCGCCGACGGGTCTGGATTGTAACCGTTCGGACAGGCGGGCGTCCCACATCCGGCGGTTCGCCCTTCTCCCCTCTCCCACCACTCCGCATGCTCGCTGCCGTCGCCCTCGCCCTCCTCTTCCAGGTGCCCGCCCCGCCGCCCGCGGCTCCCGACACCGTGGACACTCCGGAGGAGGTGATCGAAGAGGCCGTCGAAGACGTGGCGGACGACCTGGACCGGGCGCGCGTCCGGCCGGTGTTCTCGCCGAGCGCGCTGTACTCCCCGTCGAAGGGGGTCGGTCTCGGCGGCGGGGTCGCGGTGGACGGCGTGATCGCGAGCGACGACCACCTTCAGGTCGAGGCGCGGATCGCGCAGCGGCTCCAGGGCGGCCTCGCCGAGTACCTCACCGGCGACCTCGACCGCGCGCCACTCGTCGGCACCCTCGGCGTGGCCGGGTGGACCACCACGCGGACCGGTTTCGTCGGGCACGGGCCCCACTCCGCCGACGGCGGCGAGCTCTTCCTCGACCGCCTCTCCGCGCTGGGCGAGGCCCGGCTGGCGTGGGCCCCCGCGGGCCCGCGCGGCCTCCGCCTGCAGCCCACCGTCCGCTACCGATTCGACCGCCTCCGCGGCTTCACCGAGCGGCGCGACGGCGCGCTGGCGCTCGTCCGGCCGGACGACCTCGCCCGCCTGGAAGCGCTCCAGGGGGCCGACCGGCAGGGCGTCGAGGTGGCCCTGGCCGCCATCCGCGACACGCGCGACATCCCGGGCATGCCCCGGTACGGGAGCTACACCGAGGCGGAGGTCGCCCGCTTCGAAGCCACCGACGCGTCCGGGCTGGGCTTCTGGCGGGCCCAGGCGTCCGGCATCCTGTTCCGCCCGGCCCTCATCCGGCTCCCCTTCCTGCCCGAGCGCGGCGCGCTGTTCGTCCGCGCCGCGGGCGTGGTGACCCGCCAGGACGGTACCGAGCCGCTGCCGTGGATCTACCTGCCCGAGCTCGACCGCGACCTCCTGATGGGCTACCCGAAGGGCGACTTCGTGGGCCGAGACGCCCTGTCGCTGGGCGTCGGCGTGCGGGGCGTGATCGCGGAGGCCATCGGCGCGTTTCTGGTGGAGGGCGTCGCGATCGGCCTCGTTGGCGCGGCCTATGACGACGTGACGACCGAGTTCACGCCCCGCCTCCAGTTCACCACCGACCGGCCGGCGGAGGGCGAGGCGGTGCCCCTGCGCCCGTCGGTGGGCGTCGGCCTGAGCCTCCACTACCTCGAACGCGAGCGGGCCATCGTGGACGGACTCATCGGGATCGGGCCGGGCGGCATCACGCTGACGTCGCTCCGGCTGGTCTGGGGTCTCGGCGACTTCCGCCCGCGCTTCCGGTAGGACGGCGAGGGACTGCGGCGGCGACGCTCGCGGTGCTCGTCAGTCCCGGACGAAGAGCCACTTCACGACCTCGTACACGCCCACCAACACGTAGCCCACCGGCCCCGGGCGGACGCCGTCGGCCACGGTCAGGCGCACCGTCGAGAGCGCGACGCGGTCGGCGAGGCTGCGGAGCTGGCCGTCGAGGCGCTCCACCTCGGTGGTCACGCGGGACAGCTCGCGCTCGACCTCCAGCACCTCCGTCACCGTCGTCGCCTGCGCGAGGAGCGCCTCCAGGCGGTTGCGGAGGGCGCGGGCGTTGGCGAGGCGGATCTCCAGGTCGGTGTACTGATCGGTCACGTCGGCCACGCGGACGGCGCGGCGCGTCTCCTTCGCGAGGCCCCCGAGCGCGTCCAGCGCCTCGTCGAGACGGGCGTCGGGGATGCGGAGCGTCATCGCGCGCGGCTCCTCGGCGGCCACGTAGCCGCCCAGCGCCTCCGTCGTCGCGGCCGCCGCGTCCAGCACGCCAGGGATCGCGTCCCCGTCGCGGACCTCCAGCCCGAGGTCGGCCGTGCGGACCAGTCGCCGGTCGCCCGCCTGCGCGCGGCCTCGGTCGGCTCCGATCAGGGGGCGCTCGTACGCGACCTCCGCGGAGCGACCGCCCTGGACCATCACGACCTCACCCAGGACCGGCCCGCTCATGGGGGCCGAGGACGAGGCCGTCCCACAGGCGG
This sequence comes from Rubrivirga sp. SAORIC476, assembly GCF_002283555.1. Taxonomy (NCBI): domain Bacteria; kingdom Pseudomonadati; phylum Rhodothermota; class Rhodothermia; order Rhodothermales; family Rubricoccaceae; genus Rubrivirga; species Rubrivirga sp. SAORIC476. The sequence continues at coordinate 1,479,769 of NZ_MVOI01000003.1, forward strand.
AGAGCGTCAGGACGCAGAACAGGACCAGAGAAGGGCGCATGGCAGATCGAGGCGACGAACCCCGCAAACAACCACCGAAGGAGACCGCCTAGCAGGGCCATCCTCCGCCCCCGCTCCGCATTCCCAAGACGCACTCGCACTCGCCGCCCCCGATCCGGACCGGTCCGAGGCGGGCAGGGTCAGAACGGCACGTCGGTGGCCGGCGGCGGCAGCGGCGGCGGACCGCCCGAGTCGAAGCCGTCGCCGCCACTCGGCGGGCCGTCCAGCGACGGATAGTCCGCGTAGCCACCCGACGGGTCCGAGGCGACGTAGCTGGTCAGGTTCTCGAAGCGCGCGTACTGGTTCACGAACGCCACCTTGACGTCCCCGATCGGGCCGTTTCGCTGCTTGCCGATGAGCAGTTCGCCCAGGCCCTCCGTCGAGTTGCCGTTCTCGTCCACCGTGATGCCGTAGCGCTCGGCGCGGTAGATGAACATGACCACGTCGGCGTCCTGCTCGATGGAGCCGGACTCGCGAAGGTCGGAGAGCTGGGGGCGCTTGTCACCACCACGCGTCTCCACGGCGCGCGACAGCTGCGCGAGCGCGATGACGGGCACGTTGAGCTCCTTGGCGAGGCCCTTGAGCGAGCGCGAGATCTGCGCGATCTCCTGCTCGCGGTTGCCCGCCGTCTGGGACGTCCCGTGCATGAGCTGCAGGTAGTCCACGATCACCATCCCGATGTCGTGCTCGGCCTTGAGGCGGCGGCACTTGGCACGGAGTTCCAGGATACCGAGCCCGGCCGTGTCGTCGATAAAGATGTTGGCGGCCGACAGGCGCCCGGCGGCGCGCGCCAGCTTGGGCCAGTCGTCGTCGTGCAGGCGGCCCGTACGGGCGCGCTGGGCGTCGACGCGGGCCTCGGACGTGAGCAGGCGCTGCGCCAGCTGCTGGGCGGACATCTCCAGCGAGAAGTAGGCCACGCCGGCGGGCTTCTCGGGATGCAGCGCCGCGTTGCGCGTCAGCGCCAGGCTGAAGGCGGTCTTGCCCATCGAGGGCCGCGCCGCCACGATGACCATGTCCGAGTTCTGCCAGCCGCCGGTCATGGCGTCGAGCGCCGTGAAGCCGGACGGCACGCCCGTGATGCCGCCCTCGCGCCCGTGGATGGACTCCAGGTGCTGCATCGTCTGGTGCACCACCGAGTTCATGTCGACGGCGCCCTTGCGGAGCTGAGACTCCGAGATCTGAAAGATCTCCCGCTCGGCGTTGTCCAGCAGGTCGAACGCGTCGGTCGTCGGGTCGAAGGCCTGCCCCACGACGCCCGTCATGGTCGTGATGAGCTTCCGCAGGAGGCTCTTCTCGGCGATGATGCGGGCGTGGTACTCGACGTTGGCCGCCGACGCGACGCGCGTCGTCAGCTCGGTCAGGTAGTAGCCGCCGATGCCGTCGTAGTCGCCGCGCCGCTTGAGTTCCTCGGTGAGCGTGATCAGGTCGACCGGGTTGCCGCGCTCGAACAGGGCCTCGACGGCCTCGTAGATGCGCTGGTGCTTGGGGTCGTAGAACGCGTCCGCGGGGAGGATCTCGATGGCCTTCGGGATCGCCTCGCGCTCGATCAGGAGTGCGCCCAGGACGGACTGCTCCACCTCGACGGCCTGGGGCGGCATGCGCCCGGCCTGCTGCTGCATCGGCAGCACGTTGAACGGCTTGCGCCGCTTGCCGCCGGCCATCTTCTCGATGGGCACGCCGGGCATGTCCTCGTCGATGCGGAGGGGGCGCTGGGCGAAGTCGTCAGGGTCGGCCATGAGGGCTATTGCGCGCTTCGTAGTGCGTGTGGTATCTGACCGGCCGCGCTACACGAAACACGCAACATGCGCAGCCGGGACAGAAGAGGAAGGGCTACGCGGAGCCCACCAGTTGGTCGTACTTCGTCCGGAGGAGCTTGACGTCCTCCCAGGTGGGCCGCTTCCACTGGGGATTGCGGAGGAGCGCCGCCGGGTGGTAGGTCACCATCAGCGGGATGCCGTAGTAGTCGTGGAACGAGCCGCGCAGCGAGCCCAGCGACGAGCTCTTGCCCAGCAGCCCGTTGCCCGCGCTCTTGCCGACGGCCAGGATCAGCTTGGGGCGGACGAGCGCGATCTGCTTGTAGAGGATCGGGATGTGGGCCTCAACCTCCTCGGCCAGCGGGTCGCGGTTGTTGGGCGGGCGGCTCTTGAGGATGTTGCAGATGTAGACCTCCTCCCGCTGGAACAGGACGGCCTCCAGGATCTTGTTCAGCAGCTGGCCCGCGCGGCCCACGAACGGCTCGCCGAGGCGGTCCTCGTCGGCGCCGGGCGCCTCGCCGACGATCATCAGGTCGGCGTCCGGGTCGCCGGTGCCGAGGACGGGGTTGATGCGGTCGCGGTCGATGGGCACCAGCTCGGTCTCGGCGAGCCAGGCGTAGACCTCGTCGAGGGAGTGGAGGTCGTGGAGCGGGTGGCCCTCCGGGATGAGGGCTTCGATCCGCTCGTAGGGAGAGAGGGACTCGTCGAGGCTGGGGTCAGGCAGGTCGCCGAAGAGGTCGGGCACGTCGTCGTCGGAAGATGGGTCGGTGTCTACGGCGACGGGCGGGGCAGGCTCCGTGTGCGGGGTCGCGTCAGGAGACGCCGCCTCGGACGGAGCCGCCGGCGCGCGCTCCTCCACCTCGCGCACCGCGGCGGTGTCCGGCGAGCCCCCCGAGGCGGGCGCAGCAGGCTGCGGGTCCGGCGCGGGCGGGCCGAGGTAGCGCACCGGCCCGGCGATCTGGCGCTGGAGAGCGATCAGGGCACGCGCCTCTCGGGCGACGTCGGCGAGAGCAAGGGCGGCGTCGGCCACGCGGGGGTCGGGGGGGAACAGCAAAGTAGACGGCCCGCCACGGTACCGCAATGCTCCGTGTGCACACCGTGGATAACGGTGTGGACAACTGCCTCTCCAGTGAAGGCGACGCGGAGACGGTCCAGTGATGCGTGAGGCGGCTCCGCGGAGTCTACCTCCTGCTTCCCAGGGCCTCTCGCGCCGCGGGGAGGATCGCCTCGACCCAGCCCGTGTACGCCTCCCGGCTCGGGTGCAGGCCGTCATCCACGACGAGCGCTCCCTGGGTGCGCGAGAGCGGAGTGACGTCCACCCAGGCGACGCCCGCGGCCCCGGCCTCCGCGCGGGCGACGGCGTTGAAGGCGTCCACCTCGGCCTCCACCTGGTCGGCCGTCCGCCGGTCGTTGGCCGCGAACGGGGTCACGCCCCAGTCGGGAAACGACACCGCGACGACACGCGACGGGTCGCCACCCGCGAACCCGATGGCGCGGCCGAGCAGCGCCCGGTACTCCGTCCGGTAGCCCTCCAGCGAGGTCCCGCGGTACTGGTTGTTGACGCCGATGAGCAGCGTCACGAGTTCGTAGGTGCCCTGCGGGTCGGCCGCGTCGATCCCGGCGTCCAGTTCGTCGGTCGTCCAGCCGGTCACGGCGACGATCTCGGGCGCGACGGCACCGAGGCGGGCGGCCAGTTGGGCCGGCCAGCGGTCGACGGGCGCGACGCCCTCGCCGATGGTGTACGAGTCGCCGAGGGCGAGGACGCGGGCGCCGGACGGAGCCGCCGTGCCGGGGGCAGAAGCAGGAGCGTCGGGCATGCAGCCGGGGGCCAGGAGGACGAGGACGGCGAGGAGCCGGATCACCGGGCGTCCCCTCCGCTGGGGCTGGACGCGAGCACGTCGAGGATCGCCTCGGCGACCTCCGCCTTGGGCGCCGTCGGGATCTCGACGCGCGCGCCGTCGGCGCCGAGCAGCGTGACACGATTGGTGGCCGCGCCCATGCCCGCGCCGGGCTCGCCCTGCACGTTGAGCGCGATCCAGTCGAGGTGCTTGCGCGCCAGCTTGCCGCGTGCGTGCGCCTCGCCGTCGTGCGTCTCCAGCGCGAAGCCGACGAGCGTCTGGCCGTCGCGCTTCTGCGCGCCCAGCGTGCCGAGCACGTCGGGCGTCCGGCGGAGACGGAGCGTCAGGTCGTCGTCGCCCTTCTTGAGCTTGCGGTCAGCGGGCTCGGCGGGCGCGTAGTCGCTGACGGCGGCGGCGGCGATCACCACGTCCGCCTCAGCGTGGGCGAGGGCCGCCTGGAGCAGGTCGTCGGCCGTGACGATGTCGACGCGCTCGACGCCGGGCGGGGTATCCAGCGCGACCGGCCCGGCGAGCAGCGTCACGCGAGCGCCGCGGCGGGCGGCGGCGGCGGCGAGCGCGAAGCCCATCTGGCCCGTCGAGCCGTTGGACAGGAAGCGGACCGGGTCGAGCGCCTCGCGCGTTGGGCCGGCGGTCACGAGGACGTGGCGGCCAGCGAGGGACGCGGGGGCGTCTGCCTCCGCGCCGAGGCGGGCGGCGTCGTGCCCTATCCCTCGTTCCCCGCTCTCATCGAGCCAGCGGCCGATCTGTGCCACCAGGTCCTCCGGCTCGGGAAGGCGGCCGTCGCCGATGAGGCCGGACGCCAGCTCGCCGTGCGCGGGGGGGACGACCGTCACGCCGTCGGCCTGGAGCGTCGCCACGTTGCGCCGGGTGGCGGGATGGCCCCACATGTCGTGGTCCATGGCCGGGGCGACCAGCACCGGGCAGCGCGCCGAGAGCACCACGGCCGTCAGCATGGAGTCGCAGAAGCCGCCCGCCAGCTTGGCGAGCGTCTGCGCCGTCGCGGGCGCGATCACGACGCCGTCCGCCCAGAGCCCGAGGTCGACGTGCTTCGTCCAGGCCGTCTGCGCCTCGCCCGCCTCGGGGAAGAGCTCGGACAGCACCTCGCGGCCGGCCAGCGTGGCGATGGTGAGGGGCGGAATGAACCGCCCCGCGGCGGCCGTCATCACCGGCTGCACCTCGGCGCCCGCCTTGACGAGGCGACGCGTGAGGTCGGCGGCCTTGTAAGCCGCGATGCTCCCCGTGATGCCGAGGACGATCTTTTTTCCTCTGAGCGACACGGGGCGCGGAGCTTCCGAGGCGGGATTACTCGCCGCGCTCGCGGTCGGCCGCGGCGCTCTCGGCGGCCGTCGGGTTGCGGAAGTAGAGCTCGCCCTGCTCGATCTCGTCGATGGCGGCGCGGCTGGGCTTCGGCTGGCGCTCGTACTCGAGCGAGATGCGGAGCTGGTCCTCGTTGGAGCGCATCTCCTCGGCGGGGTCCAGCGAGAGGTCTTCGAAGTAGCTCAGGCGCTGGTCCAGCTCGGCCTTGGTCTTGGCGGAGAGCTGCCGGGCGCGCTTCGAGAGCACGGCCACGGTTTCGTAGAGGTTGCCGGTCTCGGCGGCCAGTTTGGCCGTGTCGAGGGTCTTGATCGCCATGAGAGTCGCGGGGTGCAGGGACGCAGGGACGGGACAGAGTACCGCCCGGCGGGCCGCAGGATCGGGAATAGTAGGGGAAGAGGAGCGCAGGAGTGCACGCGGCTTCAGAGGGCGCGTCGGCACGGCCGGCGACCTTGCCTTCTTGCGTGCCTTCTGCCTATCCCTCCATCCCCCTCTCCCCCAGAAACGACCGCACCTGGGCGACGGTCTCGGCCACGGCCACATCGAGGTCGTCGTTGACGATGACCGTGTCGAAGTCGGGCGCGTGGGACAGTTCCATCTCGGCCCGCGCGAGGCGCGTCTGAACCTGCTGCTCGGTCTCGGTGCCGCGCGCGTGGAGGCGGTCGGCGAGGGCCTGGAGGCTGGGCGGCGCGATGAAGAGCGTCCGCACGGCGTCGCCGTAGATGCGCTTCACGTTGAGCGCCCCGATCACGTCCACGTCCAGCACCACCGCGCGGACGTCCGGCGCGGCGGCGATCTCCTCGACCGACTGCCGGAGCGTGCCGTAGACGCGGCCGGGGTAGACCTCCTCGTACTCCAGGAAGTCACCCGCGGCGACCCGCGCCTGGAACGCCTCAGGCGTCAGGAAGACGTAGTCGACGCCGTCGGTCTCGCCGGGGCGCGGGGCGCGTGTCGTGGCGGAGACCGAGAAGCGGAGACCGTCCACCTCGGCCATCAGGCGGCGCGCGATGGTCGTCTTGCCTGCGCCGCTGGGCGCCGTGAGCACGATGAGGGTCATAAGGGGAGGGATGCGGGGTGCGGGATGAGAGAGGGACGGGGAGAGCGCTCCGCTCATCCTTCCATCCCGGATCCCTCTATCCCTCTCAGACTACGTTCTGCACCTGCTCGCGGATCTTTTCCAGTTCCTCCTTCATGGAGACCGAAAGACGCGTGATCTCGGCGTCGTTGGCCTTCGACCCGATCGTGTTGACCTCGCGGCCGATCTCCTGCGACAGGAAGTTGAGCCGCCGCCCGACCGGCTCGGGCGCGGCGAGGGCCTCGCGGACCTGCTCCAAGTGGCTCCGCAGGCGGACCGTCTCTTCGGTCACGTCCAGTTTGTCGGACAGCAGCACCGCCTCGGTCTCCAGGCGGCCGGGGTCGAGGTCGGGCACGTCGACGAGGTCGGTGAGGCGGTCGCGCAAGCGCTGGCGGGCGGCCTCCAGGCGGACCGGCGCGCGGGCCTCGACCTCGGCGGTGAGCGCATCAAGGGCGTCGAGGCGGGCGCCGAGATCGTCGGCGAGGGCGGTGCCCTCGGCCTGGCGCATCGCGTCAAGACGGGTGAGGGCCTCGGCGAGCGCGGCGCGGACGGCGGCCCAGGCAGCCTCGGCGGCGGCGGGGTCCGGCGGGGCCGGGACCAGCACGTCGCCCGCGCGCAGCAGGTCGGCCACGGTGACCGACTCGGGGGCCAGCCCGGCCGCGGCGGCGGCGTGGCGGAGCAGCGCGCCCAGCGCCGACGCCGCGGCGGTGTCGACCTGGAGCGGACCGCTGGCGGCGCCCGTCGCCAGCGTCACATGGACGGTCGCGTTGCCGCGCTCGATGGCGTCTTTGACGAGGCTCTGCACGGCGGCCTCGTGCTCGGCGAGGTCGCCCAGGCCGCGGACCGTGACCTCGGCGTAGCGCCCGTTCACCGTGCGGACCTCCACGGTGGCGTCGGCGGCGCCCTCGCGGGCGGTGCCTCGGCCGAATCCTGTCATGCTGCGGAGCATCGGGGAACGGGGAAGGGAACGGGGAAGGGAACGGGGAAGCTACCGCCTCGTCTGCGGCGAGCGCTCTGCGCCTGACAGACGCAGGGCTCTGCCTTCGCTGCGCTCAGATTCCACGAGGCGTTCGGCGAAGCGGCGGGTCCGTTCGGCACCGGGTCCTGTTGGACACCACTCAGGCTCTGGCGCCCGTCGGCCGCGGTAATGACGATGCGCGCCACTGCGTCCGTCTCGCAACCGTCTGTTCCGATGCCCTCCTCCACGCTGCCCGATGCCCCGCCCGTCTCCGGAGACGGTGCCCCCGGCCCCGACGACTCTCTGTCGCGGGCGACGCTGGCCGTCGAGGGCATGACCTGCGCCGCGTGCTCGGGCCGCGTCGAAAAGGCGCTGGCAGCCGTGCCGGGCGTCGCCGAGGCGACGGTCAACCTCGCCACCGAGCGCGCCACGGTCCACTTCGACGCCGCCGAGACCTCGCCGCTGGCCCTCGCCGAGGCCGTCCAGCGGGCGGGCTACGACGTGCGCACCGAGGAGATGACCTTCGCCGTCGGCGGGATGACGTGCGCGGCCTGCGTCGGGCGCGTCGAGACCGCGCTCCAGCGTGCCGACGGCGTGGTCGAGGCGAACGTCAACCTCGCCACCGAGCGCGCCACGGTCCGCTACGCCGCGGGGACCGACGTCGACTCTCTCTACGAGGCCGTCCGCCGGACGGGCTACGACGTGGTCGAGGGCGCCGACGGGACGAGCGCGGCGGACGCCGAGCAGGCGGCGCGTGCCCAGAGCCGCGCGGCGCTCCGCCGCCGCCTCCTCTGGGCTGCCGGGCTGACCCTCCCGCTGTTCCTGCTGGAGATGGTCCCGATGGTGATCCCCGGCGGGATGGCCTGGATCGACGGGCTGATCCCGATGCAGACGCGGTGGTGGGTCGCGTTCGCGCTCGCGACTGCGGTCCAGTTCGGACCGGGCGCGCGGTTCTACCGGGCAGGCTGGGCCGCGGCACGCCATGGGGCGCCCGACATGAACACGCTGGTCGCCCTCGGCACGTCAGCGGCGTACGGCTACTCGGTCGTCGCGACGTTCCTGCCCGGCGTTCTGCCCCCCGACGCGGTCCACGTCTACTACGAGGCGTCGGCGACGATCATCACGCTGATCCTGCTCGGCAAATGGTTCGAGGCGCGGGCCAAGGGCCAGACCTCGGACGCCGTCCGCGCGCTGCTTGGGCTCCGCGCCGACACCGCCCGCGTGGTCCGCGACGGCGCCGAGGTAGAGGTCCCCCTCGACGCGGTCGCCGTCGGCGACGTGGTGCGCGTCCGCCCCGGCGAGAAGGTGGCCGTCGACGGCGTCGTGGTGGACGGCACGAGCTACGTCGACGAGTCGATGGTGACGGGCGAGCCGGTCCCGGTCGAGAAGGCGGCCGACGCCGAGGTCGTCGGCGGGACTGTCAACCAGGCCGGGTCGCTGCTCGTCCGCACGACGCACGTCGGGGCGGACACCGTGCTGGCCCAGATCGTCCGGCTCGTGGAGGACGCGCAGGCGTCGCGCCCGGCCATTCAGGCCCTCGCGGACCGCGTCGTGGCGGTGTTCGTGCCCGTCGTGCTGGTCGTCGCCGCGCTCGTGTTCGCCGTCTGGCTGGCCGTCGGGCCGAGCCCGGCGCTGACGCACGCGCTCGTGGCGGCCGTGAGCGTGCTCATCATCGCCTGCCCGTGCGCGATGGGCCTCGCGACGCCCGTCTCCGTGATGGTCGGCACGGGCAAAGCGGCCGAACTGGGTGTCCTGTTTCGCAAGGGCGAGGCGCTCCAAACGCTCTCCGAGGCCGAGGTGGTTGCGCTCGACAAGACGGGCACACTCACCGAGGGCCGCCCGACGCTGACCGACGTGGCGCTCGCGCTGGATGCCAGGCTGGACGAAGCCGCCCTGCTCCGCCTCGTGGCCGCCGTCGAGGGACCCAGCGAGCACCCCGTCGCCCGCGCCATCGTCCGCGCCGCCGCCGACCGCAGGCTGGACGTGCCGCCCGTGGCCGCCTTCGAAGCCGTGCCCGGCTTCGGCGTCCGCGGGACCGTCGAAGGCCACCGCGTTGAGGTCGGCGCCGACCGGTTTATGCGGCAGGTCGGGCTGGACGTGGACGCCCTGGCGGAGGCGTCGGACGCGCTCGCCGCCGAGGGCAAGACGCCCCTCTACGCCGCCGTCGACGGCGTGCTCGTCGCCGCGCTCGCCGTGGCCGACCCCGTCAAGGCGACCACGCCCGCCGCCATCGCGGCGCTCCACCACGTCGGGCTGCGCGTGGCGATGATCACCGGCGACCACCGCCAGACGGCCGAGGCGGTCGCCCGGCGCCTCGGCATCGACGAGGTGCGGGCGGAGGTGCTCCCGGCCGATAAGGCGCAGGCTGTTCGCGACCTCCAGCGCGAGGGCGGGCAGGACGGCGGCCCGGCCCGCGTCGCGTTCGTGGGCGACGGCATCAACGACGCGCCTGCGCTGGCCCAGGCCGACGTGGGCGTCGCCATCGGCACCGGCACCGACGTGGCCATCGAGGCGGCCGACGTGGTGCTCATGCGCGGCGACCTGGCGGCCCTCGTCGACGCCCGCGCGCTGTCGGCCGCGACGCTCCACAACGTCAAGCAGAACCTGTTCTGGGCGTTCGCCTACAACGTAGTTCTGATCCCGGTCGCGGCGGGCGCGCTGTACCCCGTGCTCGGGGTGATGCTCTCGCCCGTGCTCGGGGCCGCCGCGATGGGCCTCTCGTCCGTCTTCGTGCTTACGAACGCGCTTCGCCTCCGCCGCTTCCGACCGCCCGCCCTCGCGGACGCCCGATAGCCTCACACGCCTCCCCCTCCCATGGACACTCAGACACCCGACACCCTCCGCTTCGGCATCGAGGGCATGACCTGCGGCGGCTGCGTCGCCTCGGCCACCCGCGCGCTGGAGCGCACGCCCGGCGTGACCGTCGAGCAGCTCACCCTAGACGGCCCGGCCATCGTCCGCCTCGCCGACGGCGCAGACCAGAACACTGTGCGCGGCGCCGTCGAGGGCGCGGGCTTCCAGGCCGTGTTCGACGCCGAGTAGCGCGCATCGCGCCGTCCAACCCCGCCGGAACGCGCCGCGCCCCGTCCACCTCGGTGCCGAGGCGGACGGGGCGCGGTCGCTCCGTCGGTGGGAGTGATCAGCCCGCCATCGCGAGGTCGCGGACGGCCTGGGCCAGCATCGTCACCTTGGCGGCCTGATCGCCACTGGCGCGCTGCGCGATGGCGTCGGCCAGCGACATCAGCATCTGGCGCCGTGCGGCGCCGCTGGCGGCCTCCGCCTGATCGAGCATCTGGCGGCCCTGGGCGAGGTCACCCGCCGAGAACTGTCCCGAGCGCTCGATCTGGTCCATGTAGGCCCGCGCGAGGGCGAACGAGGCCGGCCACTCGTTGACCGGCTGGCCCTGCGCGTTCAGGTAGGCCAGCTCGACGGTGTTAGCGGCGTCGATCTCGTTCTGCGTCAGGTGCTCGCTCGGGACGAGTTGGAAGACGTCCAGCCCACGCGCGATCTCGGAGCTGACGATGTTGCCGTTGTACCAGTACACCGACCAACTGCCGCCCATCTGGAACTGGTCCGCGTCGATCGGTCCGCGGTCGTGGTAGCCGATCTCGACCGGGTTGGCCGGGTCGGTGAAGTCGAAGAGCGAGATGCCGCCCTGGTACCAGGACTGGACCATGATGTCGCGGCCGGGCACCGGGATCAGCGAGCCGTTGTGAGCCACGCAGTTCTCCTGCGAGGTCTGGACGGCGGGCATCTTGAAGTAGCTCTGGAAGTCCAGATCGCCGTCCTCGATGGTAAAGATGGCGTTGGCGCCCCACTCGTAGGGGTCGTCCGCGCGGCACTTCGGGCCGCCGCCGCCGCCCCACTCGTCGGTGAAGACGACCGCCGAGCCGTCGTTGTTGAACGTCGCCGAGTGCCAGTAGGAGAAGTTCGAGTCGGCGACCGCCGCCAGGCGGAACGGCTGGGCCGGGTTCGAGATGTCGAGCAGGAGGCCGTAGCCCTCACAGGCGCCGCCCGCGAGCCCGATCTGCGGGTAGAGCGTGATGTCGTGGCACTGGTTCGGACCGGGCTCGGGACCGCTGTCTTCGTCGTCGCCGGTGCCGAAGCGGGCCGCGATGATGGCCGGGAGCTGCTCGCGGAGCATCGTCGAGTCCGCGGCCGTCGGCGTGCCCTCTCCGCCGCGCTGGGCGACCATCTGGCCGAGCAGCTGCTGCGCGAAGCCGTCCGGCAGGACACGGTCCTGGCCGCCGACGAAGACGATGAACTTGCCCGAGGCGCGAGCGGCCTCGATCTCGGCGAGGTCGGCCGGCGAGGGGCCGTGCTCCGGCGGGGCCTCCAGGCCCTCGAAGATGCGCGGCGACGACACGATGGCCGCGGCGGCGGGGTTGGCCAGCGGCACCTGGATCACCTCGATCCGGAAACGCGCCGAGTTGGGGTCCTCGTCGGGGTCGGCCGAGACGCAGCCTGGGAGCTCGTCGGCGGGGCGGACGGGCGCCGAGCCGGAGACGTAGATGTAGACGTTCTCGTCGTCGTTGGGGTCTTTCAGGACCGAGTGCGTGTGCGAGCCCCGGCACGTCTGGACGTTCGAGATGTACTGCGGGTCGCGGATGTCCGAGATGTCGAAGATCCGGATGCCGCGCAGGCGGTCGGCGCTGACGGCCTCCTGAACGCCCTGGGTGCCGCAGTCGAGGCGGCCACCGAGGCCCTCGCCCGACACGAACAGCAGGTCGCCGTAGACCGAGACGTCGCTCTGCGACGCCGGGCAGACGTACTCCGTCACGATCTCCGGGGCCGAGGGGTTGCTCAGGTCCCAGACGATCACGCCGTTGTAGTTCCCCTGGATGGCGTAGTCGCCGGTGAAGGCGAGGTCCGAGTTGGTGAAGCCGACGAAGGCCTCCGGCGGCGGCGTGGACGACATTTTCTGGAGGCCGAAGAGGGCCTCTTCCGCATCGAACAGACCGGCGCGGAGCCCGACGCGCGGGTCGTCCAGAGTCTGCGCGCTGACGGGCGCGGCGAGGGCCACCGCGAGCGCGAGGGCGAGGGGCGTAAAGAGAAGGCGCATGGAGGCGTCGGCGGGGAGTGGGGAAGAACGGATCGCTCCGCCTCGGGCCCGAGGCGGGCGGGGTGGGGTCTAGTCGGTGGTGGAGATCGCCCCGGCGGGCCGCGGCAGGCTGTCGAGCATCTGCTGCATCCGCGCGATCTCGGTCCGCTGGTCGACCTGAATGTCGGAGGCGACCTTGAAGGTGTTGCCGCCCTGGGCCGCGCCGTCGGCCGCGAACAGCGTGTCGACCATCGTCACGGCGCCGCGGTGGTGGCCGATCATGTAGCGCAGGAAGAGGCGGTCGAAGTCGACGCCGCGGGCGGCCGCGAGCTCGTCGAGCTGGGCCTGGGTGAGCATGCCCGGCATGGCGGAGTGGTCCATGCCGCCGTGGTCCATGCCGCCGTGGTCCATGCCGCCGTGGTCCATGCCGCCGTGGTCCATGCCGCCGTGGTCCATGCCGCCATGGTCCATCCCCTCATGGCCCATCGCAGCGTGGTCCATCGCAGCGTGGTCCATCTGCCCGTGGTCCATGCCCTCATGCGCCGTCGCACCGTGGTCCATGCCACCGTGCCCCTCTTCCATCGCGCCATGGTGGATGGCGCCGGTGGTGTGGTGGTCCATCGCCACGTGCTCGTCGGCGTCCACCATCTGGAGCGTCAGCATGGTGCCCTCGATGTGGACGTGAGGGACGGGCTGCCCGCGGTCGGCGAGCCAGCGCTGCATGAGCGCGATCTCGTCCTGCTGCGCGTTGATGATGCGCGCGGCGAGGCGCTGCACCGCCGGGCTGGCGCCGTTGGCAGGCGCGAGGTCCGACATGATGAGGGCCTGCGCGTGGTGCCCGATCATGCCCGTCATGAAGGCCACGTCCGCCTCGGTGTAGCGCTCGGCGGCCTCCTGCTGGCGGGTCCAGTAGAGAGCCTCGAGGTCAGCGGTCGTCGGACGGTCGGACGACGTGGTACTCGGTGCCGCGCTCGGGGCGGCCGGGTCGGCGGCCGGAGCGGAGCCGCTGCATCCGGCGAGGACGGCCAGGGCCACGACGAGTCCCGGTCGAGCGAATCCTGTTCTCATGCTGGAGACGGTCCGTGCCGTCGTCTGGTCGTTGGCGCCCAAAGTACGGGGTGATGGCTTCCAGGATGCAGGAGCGGCCCCTCCAGGTCACGAACCGCACGCCCGTGCGCACGAACGGCCGCCCCGGGTGGGGCCCGGCCCGACAGGTCACTCGCGACCGGACAGCGACGCGTCCAGAAAGCCGAGCACGCGGGCCCGGTAGGCCTCAGGCGCGAACCGGTAGAGGTCCTGATGGGCGGCGCCCTCGACCTCCCAGAGCACCGTCGACGCGGGCGCGGCGTCGGCGATGGCGCGGGCCTCGTCCGGGTGCGCGTGGGCGTCCTCCGAGCCGACCAGCACGAACAGCGGGACGGCCACCGTGGCCGCGGCGCGGGCCGGGGCGAGGTCGTCCACGGCGATGCCGAGGCGGGGGCCGAACTGGGCGGTGAGGAGCGGCGTCAGCCGCCCGCCCAGCGTGCCGAGCATGCGCTCCATGCGGTTGCGCGTCGCGCGCTCGATGTCGGCATAGACGGCCTCCACCACGAGCGCGTCGGCCTCGAGGCGCGGACCGGCGAGCAGCGCCGCCGCGCCACCCATCGACTGGCCGACCACGGCGACCGGACCGCCGAACCGCTCCCGCGCGAACGCCACTGCCGCGATGGCATCCTCTCGCTCTCGGGCGCCGAACGTGATCGCGTCCCCCGGGCTCTCGCCGTGCGCCTGGAAGTCGAACGCGACCACGTCGTAGCCCGCCCCGTGGAAGAGCCGCATCCGGTCCACTTGCGAGTCCCGAGCGGCGCGGACGCCGTGCATCAGGACGACCGTCCCGCGCGCCGAGTCGACCGCGAGCGTCCAGGCAGCGAGCGGACCGTTCGGGCTCTCGATGGTCGCCTCGCCGACCTGTAGGCCCGTGGGTGGGGAGATCGGGCGCAGGGCCGGTGCCACCAGCATCCCCCCGACCACCCAGACCGCGAGCGCGCCGGCAGCCAGCGCCGTCACGAGCGCGAGGCCCAGCCGCCTCACGCCTCCGGCCGACGCGGGAGATCGTCGCCGGGCTTCGGCGGGCGGAGGTCGGCCTGATGGAGGCGGTAGGCGAGCGTCTTCAGGTGGTCGGCGTCGCGCTGGACGATGCTCAGGGCGAGGCCGTACAGGTCGGTCGCCTCGCCGTCGAGGGTGGCCGCACGGCTCCACGCCTCCGCCGGGACCGCCGTCATCGCCTCGCGGAACGCGGCGCGGGCGGCGCGGAGATCGGTCAGCAGGTCGGCCAGCGACCGGTCGTTGGCCCCCTCGGGCCCGGCCGGGGCCGGGGAGGTGAAGGCGGGCGCCTCCTCGGCCTGGAGGCGCGCGACCCAGTCAGGGTACACGTCGCGGTCGAGCGCGGCGAGCGCGGCGAACGTCTCCTTGGCCGTCAGGTCGCCCGGCATCGGCGCCTGCTCGACGGCCCACGTCGGCAGGGCAGCCAGCAGCGGAGCGAGCGCGGTGGACTCGTCCTCCAGCCAGCCGAGTTGGTCGAGGAGCGCCTCGCGGCGGGCGGCCAACGTGGAAGCGTCGCGGCGGGGCTCAGCGTAACGGTCCAGCATAGCGGGCAAGGGGGATCAGACACAGGGCAGGGAGCGGAGGACAGCCTCTTGCCCTGTGCCCCCTCACCCGTGCCGTTCTAGGCGTGCGCCGGGTTGGAGGCCTGGGCGCCGTCGACGGCGTCCTCCACCTCGGCGACGAACGCGAGGCGGTCGCGGAGGGTGTGGACGTTGTTCTCCGGCTTGTGCTGCCAGTCCCCCGCGGGCTGGCCGTTCTTGCGGCGCTCCAGGAAGTCGAGCCGGTCCTCCAGGCGGGCCTTGGGCACGAGCAGCTTGTCGAGCCCGAAGTGGGCCTCGTCGCGCGACATGAAGGTCAGGTCGTACTCCTTCGACATGACGATGGCCTCCTCGGGGCAGACCTCCTCGCAGAAGCCGCAGTAGATGCAGCGCAGCATGTTGATCTCGAACCACTCCGGCTCGCGCTCCTTGATGTCGTCGGCGACCTCGTGGGCCTGCATCGAGATGGCGAGCGGCGGGCAGGACCGGGCGCAGAGGCCGCAGGCGACGCAGCGCGGGCGGCCCTGCTCCTCGACGAGGACTGGACGGCCGCGATACGAGTCCGGCGGGTACCACTGCTCCTCGGGGTACTCGAAGGCGTAGCTGTCGAGCGACATCTTCGAGGCCGAGTAGCCGAGGCCCTTGAAGATCTCCGGCAGGTAGAGGCGCTCCCAGAAGTTGAGCGTCCGCTCGTCGGGCGTGGCGTTGTTGACGGGCGTTCCGGGCATCGGTCAGGCAGAGGGCGAGGACTCGGAAGCTACGCTGCCTCGTGCGCCGGGTTCACGGCCCGCCGTCGGCTTGACGCGGCCTTCCCGGTCCCTCGGCGTCCGCGTCCGGCTCCTCCGGCCGCACGAACGTCCACCGATCGACCGGGTCGGCGACCGCACCGATGACGCCTCCCCAGAACGCTCCGCTGGGCGTCGACAAGGCGCCGAGCCCCAGGACGATGAACGGCGTCTCCTCCCCGCACCCGACGTCGGAGCAGATCAGCAGGCCCAGCGCCGCCCCGGCGATGCCCGTCACGAGCGCGCCCGTGCCCGCCCCTCGGAACATGCTTCGCCGCCGGTTCCGCGACTCGAAGGCGGCGACGAACGGCGTGCCGACCAGCCGCAGGTCGCCCGTCTGCGGGTCCACCCAGGAGGTCGTGTCCGGCTCGATGCGCAGCCCCTCGACCAGGTACCGCGTCCCATCTACCAGTGACAGGATGCCCTGGCCTCCGGCCACCTCCGCCGCGACCTCCCCGAGGCGGTCGGGCCCGACGATGTGGGACGAGCCCTGAACGCTCGCACAGCCGGTGAGCACCAGCAGGGCGAGAAGGACGAACGGACGGAGAAGCGAGACCTGAAGCATCGGGCGACAGCGAGAGTGTCCGTCCAAAGTCCCCCACGACGAGGCGCCCGTCCTGATCCGATCCTACCAGTCCGCCCGCCTCGGCACGATCACCGAGGCGGCAGCACAGCGCGGGGCAGACGCCCGACCACGATGGTCGGCCCGAAGCCGACCACCGGAAGCGCGTC
Organism: Rubrivirga sp. SAORIC476; assembly: GCF_002283555.1. Lineage (NCBI taxonomy): Bacteria > Pseudomonadati > Rhodothermota > Rhodothermia > Rhodothermales > Rubricoccaceae > Rubrivirga > Rubrivirga sp. SAORIC476. Next base: position 1,495,947 of record NZ_MVOI01000003.1, read on the forward strand.
GTTGACGTGCGCGAAGCCGACCATGCCGAGGCCGACCGACGGCCCCCGCCCCGCGGCGGGGATGATGGAGACGAGGGCCTGCATGCCCACGTAGGCGCCCGGGACCACGCGGGAGCGCCCCTCGGCGTAGCGGGGATCATCGTACTCGGACCGCGTCGCGCGCACCAGCGACGGCCCGGCGACGGCCGCGAGGAGAAACGGGCCCCGCTGGCCCCGCACGCCGACGGCGACGTGTCCCTCCCCGAACCCATCGCTCCCGAACAGGTCGCCGCCTCCCGAGACGCCGACCTGCACGACGAGCGGACCGCCGCCCAGCGGCCGCGTCACCTGGAGGCTCGCGCCCAGGAGGTCCCACCCGGGGTCCTCGCCGTCCGCGAGGACGTAGCCGATCTCGGACCCGAGCCCACCCCACGCTGGCGGACGGTCCTGCGCCGACACGGCGACGGCGACCAGCATGACCAGGACGAGGAGAAGGGGGCGCATGGAGGCGGGATGGAAGGAGGCGGCCAAGAACGCCTGCCCCGTCACCCCCCCTCTGATCCAATCAGACTAGACCATGCCCCGAACGCAGACCGCCCGCCTCGGCACGGTCACCGAGGCGGGCGGAACAGGGTCACGCGGAGGCGCCGGGCGCTTAGCGCGGGTCAATCTCCGAGATGAACAGCGTCGCCTCGACGAGGTCGTCGCCGTAGGTACCGACCCAGATGTCGTAGAGCCCGGCGTCGGCGCCCGGGATGACGAGGATCGGGTCGCCGTCGCCGTAGCTGTCGTCGTCGCAGGCCCAGGAGCCGTCCGGCAGGTTCACGAGGATGGTCGTGTCCTCGCTGGAGACGGCGTAGATGTAGAGGGTGCTGCTCCCGGACGTGGTGTAGTAGAGGTCCACGTCGGGCGCGTCGGCCACGAAGCCGTAGTTGCAGCCCCGCTCGCTGACCTCCTCGGTGCCACCGGCGGTGACCTCGATGTCGTAGGGGTCGTTCGGGAAGCCCTCTTCGAGGCGGACGTCGCCGTAGAGCGGCTCGGCGCCGGGGTCCTGGGCGAGGGCCGGGGCCGCCGTCAGGGCGAGGAGGGCGAGGGGAAGGAGGAAGCGCATGAGGGGTGCGAGAGTGTGGGGGAAAACCCGGTGAGCCGGGACTGCAGAATCCCTCTCCTGCGTCCAAAAGGCAAGAGCCCCGGCAGGATTGGAACCGAGGACCCAGCCGCCGGACGACGTAAACTGGTCACGTGAAGCCCCTGATTTTTTTGCAGAAGGAGGACAGGTCCCGACGAAGCATCTTCGATCAGGCCTCTCTGCCGAGCCCAGGCTACCTGTTCACAGAGTCCAGCGAGAGCCGGGGCGAGGACTTGCGACGGCATGCTCCCTGGGACCTACACGTCCTCACGCACCACAGCATACCCTTGCCCAAACTCCACCTTGACATGATCGAAGGGGAGATATACAATTAACATACTATTTTTTCCCCTACGCCCCACACTTGATCAGACGTTGATGACATCCACAGTAAAAGCATGCCGTGCGGCCGTCCTGTCGCTCATGATCCTGATCGGCTCCGTCCCTGCGTTCGGTGCGGAATCTTGTTACCAGGACGGAGGCAATTCGGGCTGCGACACGGACGCGTACTACGATCAGTCGGAGGACAGGACGTACTGATCCAGGTTCTGCGGCGACGGCGAATACTTCTCAGGCTCTCTGGGTGGGAAGGCCAAGCGGCGGCCGTCTGCGACTGGCCCTTCTGGATCCGTCTGCTGGCCCCCTGCCCTTCACTCTCCATGACCTTTGCCCATCAATCTCGCATGACACGTCCCGTCTCCTTCATCGCTGCCGCCCTCCTCCTCGTCGGGTGCGAACCTCAACACCGCCGACCTCGGCCTCCGGGACGGAGACGCCCCTGTCCTTGTCCGCTCCTACATCGCACCCGAAGACCGGCCCCAGACGCCCGAAGCGCGCCGTGCATTGAATGAGGCGGGCCGCGCCGCGCTGATGGAGACCGAGGACATCTTTCAGACCTCCACCTCCTGGGCCGAGGCTGACCGCCGCCTCCGTGTCCTCATCGACCAGCAGGAGGACCCGCTCTACCGCCGCCGGTTTGAGGAGGCCGCGGCGGCCCGGATGCTCCGTCTGGGTGTGCTCCAGCGATCGGACGCGCCCGAGGCTCTGGAGACTACTGGCCACTACACGCAGATGCTGGTCCGCCATGGAAGCCCCGACACGCCCCTGCTCGCGGACGCGATCAGCCGGCTGGACGGTCACTGGTCGGCAGATCGTGTCGCCGAGGTGGCCTCGGGGGCACTCCGAGCGGCCGAGGCGTACGCGGCACGCGGCGAGACCTGCGACGACTGCCGGTCCGGCGACGCGTCTTCCTCGACTCCACCAGAGGTCGTCGCCACGTCGGCGTCCCAGGGGACCTTCGACGCCGAGGGGGCCGAGGCGGTCCGTCGCCTCCAGGCTCTGGCAGCGAGGTCGTAGCGCCCACAGTCAGGTCGCCTTGACGATGCCATTCTCCCAGGCCCACGCCACCGCCTCGCGCGCCGAGCCGACGCCCAGCTTCGAGTAGACCGCCGCGAGGTGGTTGCGGACGGTGTTCTCAGCGATCCGCAGGCGCTCGCCAATGGAAGCGTTGTCGAGGCCGCGCGCCATCAGCACCAGCACCTCGTGCTCGCGGCCGGTCAGCGGGGAGAGCATCTCGGGCTTGCGCGGGATCGGCACGAACCAGCGGCCCTCGCCGCGGTGCACCGCCAGCACCGCCTCACGGACGGCCGTCGGGTGCTGGTCCTTGGTGATGTAGCCCGCCGCACCCGCCTCCAGCAGCCCGTGGATGGTCGCCGAGTCGTTGTACGCCGAGAGCGCCAGGATGCGCGGCGCCTCGGGATCCTCGCCGAGCGCGGCGGCCACTTCCGGGCCGGTCACCTCGGGCATGTTCATGTCGAGCAGCAGCACGTCCGGGCGGAGGCGGCGGACCACCTTGAGCGCCTCGGCGCCGTCGGCGGCCTCCCCGACCACCTCCACCTGACCGCCCTTTTCGAGCGCGTCGCGGATGCCGGCGCGGAAGACGGGATGATCGTCGGCGACGACGACGGTAACGGGAGTGGACATGGCGGGAGTCGAAAGAGGAGGCCGCATGGACGGCGAGAGCTAGGAGAGGGAGGCGGGCTCGCGGGCGACCGTGGGCCCCGGCATCGCGGCCTCGGCGACGGGACGCACGCGGACGGGAATCGAGAGGGCGACGCGGGTGCCGCCGAGTGGGCTGCGCCCCAGCGAGAGATCGGCCCGCAGCAGGTCGGCCCGCTCCTGGATGCCGAGCAGGCCGTAGTGGCCGCGGGCGGCGTAGTCGAGCGCGTCGTCGGCCGGAGGGCCCACGCCATCGTCGTCGACGGTGAGCAGGAGCGCGCCGTCGGCGGCCTCCAGCCTCACCTCGATGCGCACGCCGCCTGCGTGCTGGACGGCGTTGTTGAGCGCCTCCTGCGCGATGCGGTAGAGGGCGAGGCGCTTCTCGTCGGACAGCGCCGGCCCCTCGGCGACGGTGCGGGCCGTCGCGTCGGCGCGAAAACGGACGTCGAGGCGGTGGTCCTCGCCCCACCCGGCGCGGTCGGCGAGGGCAGCCAGCGCGGCGGTCACGCCGAAGGCGTCGAGCGCCGACGGCCGGAGCTCGTCGCAGAGCGCCCGCAGTTCACCGACGACCGAGGTGACAGCCTCGCGCGCCGTCTCGCCGCCGGGCGTCCCGCCGAGCGCCATCTGCACGGCGCAGAGGTCCTGCACGGGACCATCGTGGAGCTCGCGCGCGACGTGGGCGCGCTCGGCCTCGCGCGCCGCCGCCAGCCGCCGCCGGAACGCGGACCGCGTGCGCCGCGCCTTGCGCGCCCGCCGCTCCCAGACCACGGCGCCGCCCAGCAGCCCGATCAGCCCGAACGCCAACAGGCCCAGCGCGAGCGTCCCCACGGGGACCGCCGTCGCCAGCCGGACCACCGCCCGGTCGTCCACGTCGAGCGCGAACGGGGCCGAGGTGGGGCCGGACAGCGCGCTCACGTCGAGGGCGCCTGCCCGCGAGGCGCGGTCGAGGGCGTCCACGAAGGCCGCGTAGGGCAGGGTCACGGCGGGTCGCCCCTCGGCGCCCTGCCCGAACACGACCACGCTGTCGCGCACGACGCGGAAGTGGACCAGCCGCCCGCCGCTCTCGACGAACCCCGCCACCTCAGGCCGCGCGCCGGCCGACTGCGCCGAGGCGGGCAGGGCCGACGCCACCAGGGCGAGCACGAGAAGGAGCGGACGCACGGATGTGGGAGGGGGACCTCTGCAAGCTAGGCCTGTCCCCCGCTGCGCCCTGGTGCGGATGGACTACAGACTAGAAAGGGAAGGCGAGCGACCTCGCCTCCCCCTGGCGCTGCGCGCCCCAACGCTACGCCGCCTGAGCGCCGTCGACGAAGGTGAGCCAGCCGCGCGCGTTGGCCGTGTCGCGGAGCGCCTCGAAGTACGCCGCCTGGAGGTCGGCCGTGATCGGGCCGCGGCTGCCCGAGCCCACCGTGTAGTGGTCCACCGAGCGGACCGGCGTGACCTCGGCGGCCGTCCCGGTGAAGAACACCTCGTCGGCGATGTAGAGCGCCTCGCGCGGGAGGCTCCGCTCGATGACCTCGTAGCCGCGCTCGCGGGCGATCGTCATCACCGAGTCGCGCGTGATGCCGGGCAGGATGGAGAGCGTCTGCGGCGGCGTCGCGATCACGCCGTCGCGGATCACGAACAGGTTCTCGCCCGAGCCCTCCGAGAGGAGCCCGTCGACGCTCAGCGCGATGCCCTCCGAGAAGCCGTTCTTGATGGCTTCCATCTTGATGAGGCTGCCACCGAGGTAGTTGCCGCCCGCCTTCGCCATCGCCGGGAGCGTGTTGGGCGCCGGGCGGTTCCACGACGACACCTGCACGTCGACGCCCTGCTCCAGGGCCTCTGTGCCGAGGTACTGGCCCCACTCCCAGACGGCGATCGCCGTGTGGACCGGGTTGTTGAGCGGGTTGACGCCCATCGGGCCGTGCCCACGGAACGACACCGGGCGGATGTAGCACGACTGCAACCCGCTCGCCGCGACCGTCTCGATGACGGCCTCGCACAGCTCGTCGACGGTGTAGCCCAGCTCCATCCGGTGGATCTTCGCCGAGTCGACCAGCCGCGCCATGTGCTCCTCCAGGCGGAAGATCGCCGGGCCGCGGTCGGTGTCGTACGCGCGGATGCCCTCGAACACGGACGAGCCGTAGTGGACGACGTGGGAGAGCACGTGGATGGTGGCGTCCTCGTAGGCGACCAGGTCGCCGTTGAACCAGATGCGGGGCTTCGACATGGGAGGGGGGAGAGGGGAGCCGGTCTCGCTCGCCGGACCGTGGCGGCGCCAGCGGGATCCGCGTGGGCGCAAAAAAGGATAGCGAGCCCCCGCAAGCCGGAAGCGCTTCCGAGTGCGTTTCGGCGCAGTCTTCGCCGTTGGCCGGTGCACTGGAGCCCCCCCGGCCGGAGGCTCTGTGGCAATGGAAGATTCCGTCGTGACCTTTGTGGGCCGAGGGAGGTAAGAGATTCCCCTGTTCTGTGGGGTCCGGCGAACGGGCCTGCCTGTGTCCTGTTCGTCCCGCCCTCGATTTCCGCCCCGTCTGTCGGGCCGAGCCCTCTCTCTCATGCGCCTCTCCCTGCTCTCCCTCGTCGCCTTGGCGACGGTCGCCCTCACCGCCTGCGACTCCGGCGACGCCATCGACCCGCCGACCCCGGCCGACGTCGCGGGCGTCTACGCGTTCGAGGCCTTCCGCTTCCAGCCGACCTCGACGGCGCTGGTGGGCGTGAGCGTGCTGGACACGCTCGTGGCGGCCGAGTCCTTCATCGAACTGCTCGACAGCGGACAGGCCACGCTCCGCTTCCGGCGCGTCGGCGGCACGACACGCTTCGTCGCGGCCGACTTCGAGGTCCGCCGCCAGCAGATCCGGCTGACGTTCCAGGGCGGCAACGAGGACACGCTGGGGCGCTTGGTGCTGCCCAACGTGCTCACGTTCGACCGCGGCGACGGCGGCGTGCTGACGCTCTCGGAGTCGTTCACGGCCAACCTGGAGGCCTACGACGCGACCCGCTACGGCGGCTTTACCGCCATCCCGGGCACCCTCACGCTCCGGGTCCGGACCTCCGCGGCCTCCCTCTAGGCCCGTCCTCGTCTCTCGTCTCTCGCCGTCCGCGACTCCCCCCGTCCGCATGACCTCCGTTCGCTTCCCCTCCACCCGCCTCGTCCTCGCCGTCGGCCTGGCCGCGCTGGTGGCCTCCGCTCCGCTCGCCCAGGTCCAGGGCGTCGGCTACCGGCTCTCTCCGTCGGCGACCTACGTCCTGTTCGACGGCGACGCGGCGCTCTCTGACGGCCTCCTCTACGGCGGGGGCGCCGGGCTCTCGTTCGGCGAGTTCCTGGAACTCAACGGCGCCTACCTGCTCGGCGACGTCGACACCGACTACTCCGACCTCTCCGGCGCCGAGGCGGACCTGCTGGCGGCGCTGCAGGCACTCGACGCGCGGGGCGTCAACGTGCAGCGCTACGGCGGCGATCTGAAGCTGAACTTGGCGACGGGCGCCGTGGTGCCGTTCCTGACGGGCGGCGCGGGCGTCGTCCGCTTCTCGCCCGACGGCTCGGCGGCCTCGCGGAGCCTCTACCTGCTCGGCGGCGCGGGCCTCCAGTTCGCCGCGGCCGATCGGTACACGGTCTCGATCTCCGGCGAAGCCTTCGGCTACCGCTACAACCCCGGCACGGCGTTCTTCACGCCCGAGCAGCTGGAGGAGATCGGGCTCGGAATCGGGTCCTTCAACCAGACGGAGGTGATCAACCCGTCGGTGCGGGCCGCGCTGCAGCTCTACCTGGGCGGTCGGCGACCGGGCCAGCTGACCGACATCGACCGGGCCTTCCAGAGCCAGTTCTCGGGCGGCCTCTCGGGCCTCAGCCTCGTCGTCGAGCCGTTCTACTCGCGTGCCGAGTTCGACCCGGCGTTCAACTATTCCGACCAGACGTTCGTGGGAGTCGAGGCGGGCTTCGACGTCGGACCGCTCATCGGGCTGCGCGGCTTCTACGGCCGCGGCACGGCGTCCGACGACCCGACCTCGTTCGAAGACATCCAGATGGTCGGCGGCGACCTTCGGCTTCGGCTCAGCGACGGCGACGGCTTCGTCCCGTTCCTGACCGTCGGCGCGGGCTACCTCGACGTGCTCTCCGAGTACGGGCTCACGGCGGACGACGACCCGGAGACGAACCGGGCGCTGGCCGAGGACCGGCCGTTCGCGGTCGGCGGGGCGGGTCTCGAAATCCCGTTCGGGCGCCGCTTCCGCGCCATCGGCGAGGTGCGGGCGCTCGTGATGAGCACGCAGGACGAGGGCGACCTCAGCCAGCCGGATGATGTGTACCTGAGCCCCGTCTACCGGGCCGGCCTCTCGTTCGGGCTGGGCGGAAGCGCGGGCCGCGAGGTCGCCGTGGTGCGCCAGAGCGAACTGGACGCCGAGCGTGCCCGCGCTCAGGCGGACCTGGAGATCGAGCGCGCCCGCTACGAGGCCGAACTGGCTGCCCAGCAGGCGGCCGCCGAGGCGCGCGAGGCCGAGCTCCAGCTCGCCATCGAGCAGGCCCGCGCCGACGGCGACTCGATGGCCGTCGCGCGCCTCGAACTCCAGCGCGCCTCGACCCCGCTCGTCGCCCCCACCGCGACGCTCGCTGCCGACGCGGTGGACGGCGGCCGTGTCGGCGGGGATGGCGTGGCGACCTCGCTGCCGACGCCGATTCGCACGACGCGCGGCGAGCGCATCGTGACGATCCCGCTGCCGGAGCGCGGCGAACTGTACGTTCGCTACGGCGACGTGGAGGGCGGCTCCGTGGTCGGCCCCCTGGACGGGACCGGAGCCGCTCCGTCGCCCTACACCCAGCCCGCACCCAGCGCCCTGGCCCCACAGGCGCAGGCCGCACCGGCCGAGGCCGTCACCGAGGCGGACCTCCGGCAGGCCGTCCGTGACGCGCTGCGCGAGGCCCTCGCCGCCCAGAACGCGACGGGCGCCGCCCTCACCGACGCCGACGTGGCGGCCATCGAGCGGCGCGTCGAGAACCAGCTCGCCGACCGCATCGGGGACCGCCTCCGGTCGTCCGACACCGGCATCACGGCCGCCGATCTCGCGGCGATGGAGCGTCGCCTGGAGCAGCGCATCGCGCTCTCGGCGGCTCCGCGCGAGGCCGCGCCCGTCGTGGTGGCGACGCCGACGCCAGACGTGGTGACGCCGGTTGCCCCCGCGCCGACGGTCGTGACGCCACCAGGCGAGATCGTGGCGCCGACCGTCGCCGCCCGGCAGGGCGTGACCTCGCTCTCGCCCACGATCGGGCTCGGGTTCGGGCGGAGCGAGAACGCGCTCGTCGGCGCGCGGGCGACCTACCGGATGGGCACGATCACCTACCTCCCGGAGCTGCTCGTCGGCGTGACCGGCCGCCGGTCGCTGACGGCCACCATGGACGCGGCGTTCACGCTGCCCGCGGCGTCGTTCGCCGAGTACGGGGCGCCCTACCTCCGCCTCGGCGTCGGCCTCGTCAACACGGGCGCGAGCGACGAGATTCCGGACACGTTCGACGAGGAGATCGACGACGGCGGCACGGCGCTGACGCTCAACCTCGGGCTGGGGGCGGACGTGGTGTACGGCGGCGGTCGCTTCTTCGCCGACTTCAGCACGGGCAACTTCGGCCGCTACAACCGCCTCACGGCGGGCTACCGGTTCCCGTTCGGAACGCCGTCGTACTAGGGCTCCCCTCCTCACGCTCAGTCCTCCGAACGCGCCGCCGCGCCCTATCCGATGACGCTGTCTCGCCCGCTGCTCCTGGCCACCGCCGTCCTGCTGGCCGTGCCCGCCTCGGCGCAGGCGCCGGACACGGTGGCCGTGCGGGTGGATTCCGTGTCGGCCATGAGCGGACCGAGGCCGACGGTAACGGTGCCGCTGCCCAACGGACCCGGCGTGCTCTACTACCGCGCGGGCTCCGTCGGCTCAGCGTTCCGGCCCACCCCGGGCCGACGCGCACCGGTCGCCGCCGCCGCGCGCCCCGTCACGCAGGCCGCTCCGGCGGCGAACGTGGAGGCGGCGCGCGAAGCCCTCGGCCTCCCGCCGTCGGCCCAGCCGCGGGCGGCGACGGTGACGGAGGGCGTGAGCCGACTGGACCTGCTCCTGCTGGAGCGCGACCTGCTGGACGCCATCGACCGGCGCCTCGCCCGCCTCGACCTCGGCGCGGCGCCCCTGCCGGCCGCGCCCCAGGCGCCGACGGTGCTCGTGGTGCCCGGTCAGACGCCCGCGTCACCGCTGACGCCGGCTTCTCCCACCCCGGAGCCGGATCCTGTCGTGGCTCCGCCGGTGGTCGGCCCCGCGGTCCCGCGCCCCGCACCCGGTCCGGTGACCGTGGAGACGATCGAGCGGGCGATCCTCGAAACCGGCCTCTTCCGCACGACGACGGTCAACTTCGAGTTCGCGAAGGCGGCGCTGCTGCCGACCTCGGCGGCGACGCTGGATGTCCTCGCCGACGTGCTCCGCCGCTACCCCGACCTGCGTGTCGAGGTGGGCGGGCATACCGACGACCGCGGCTCGGACGCGACCAACGACGCGCTCTCGCAGCGCCGTGCGGAGTCGGTGCGCGACTACCTCGTGGCCTCGGGCGTGACGTCCGACCGGCTGACGGCCGTGGGCTACGGCGAGCGGCGGCCGGTGGCGGACAACGGCAACGATACAGGCCGCGCGCTGAACCGGCGCGTCGAGTTCGTGGTGCTCAGCCCCGAGGGCGCCACGAGCACCCGCCCGGCGGAGGCGCCCACCGTGCGAGACGTGATCCGCGAGGAACTGGAGCGGATGCGCGGCGACGGCTAGATCCGGCGTGTGGGCGGTGAGGGATTCGAACCCCCGACCCCCTCGGTGTAAACGAGGTGCTCTAACCAGCTGAGCTAACCGCCCGCGCCCGCCTCGGCGAATCCGCCGAGGTCGGCGGCGGGGTGCCCGAGGCGGCACAACCAAAAAAGGCCGGTCGGTGGCGTGCCGACCGGCCCGGAGCGGGAAACGGGACTCGAACCCGCGACCCTCAGCTTGGGAAGCTGATGCTCTACCAACTGAGCTATTCCCGCAGTACGCGCCCCCGGGGACGCGGATCGAGAAGGTACGGGATCCGCGAGAGACGAGTCAACACGGGGGGCGCAGGGTGCACGAAGTCAACGGCCCTTCACGGGCGCCTCGCGGCGGCACGGTATCTTTTCGGCCCGCCGCCCGTGCCCCCGTGGCCCGAGCGGCGCTCTCGTGTTTCCCCCGTCGGCTCGCAACCGGGCACTCTGCCCGCCGCGACGCCGCTGCCGCCGCGCCCCAGGCGCCCCCCGATGAAGCGCACCTACCAGCCCAGCCGCCGCAAGCGCGCCAACAAGCACGGCTTCCGCTCGCGCATGGCCACCAAGAACGGCCGCAACGTCCTCGCCCGCCGCCGGGCCAAGGGCCGCCACGCCCTGACCGTCAGCGACACGAAGCCGGGCAAGTAGCCCCGGCTCGCGTCGCCATGCCGCGGCCGACCGCCTTCCCGCGCTCGCGTCGCCTCAAGCGGCGTCGCCTGATCCGCCCGCTCTTCGAGCGGGACCGGACCGACGTGCAGCGGGTTCGCGCCGGGACCGTCGTCCTGCTGACGCGCACCGTGCCGCGCGCCGACACCGGCCACGACGTGGGCCTGCAGGTCGGCTTCGCGCCGGGACGCCGCCGGACGAACGCGCTGCGGACGCAGGTCCGCCGCCACCTCCGGGAGACGTTTCGGCTGCATCAGGAGGCCTTGCTCGGCCGCTTCGGCGACCGTCCGGACGCGCTCACGGTGATGGTCCTCTTCCGGGGCCGCGACGCCGACGCCGGGGCGGCTATCCGCCGCGACCTCCCGCGCGCCCTCGCCCGACTGGCCGACGCCGACCTCCAGGTCGCCGACCGTCCGCTCTCGACGCCCGACGCACCTCCGGAGACGCGGCCCTCGTAGCCGCCCCTCGACCTCCCCCAACGCACGTGGAACCCCAGGGCCTCGACCGCACCGCCATCGCGGGCATCCTCCTCATGTCCCTCATCCTGGGACTGTGGCTGATCCAGACCGCGCCGACGCCCGAGCAGGTCGAGGCGCAGCGCGCCGCCGCCGACTCGATCGCCGCCGTCCAGGCCGACGCCGCAGAGCCCGAGGCCGTCGAGGAGACCCCGGAGGAGGGCATCGTGACGCCCACCGACTCGACGTTCGCGCGGGCGCTGAACCGGCCCGAGCGGCGCGTGACCGTCGTCACCGACCGCGTCGTCGCGACGTTCTCGACGCAGGGCGGTACACCGGTCTCCTACAAGCTCCGCAGCTACGACCGCGCGAGCACCGACGAGCCCGTCGAGCTGGTGTCCAACGAGGACGGCGCGCTCGCCATCGGCGTGCTGCCGTCGCGCGGAGAGTATCTGGACACGCGGGCGCTCTCGTTCACGCCCATCGTGAACGGGCAGCCGTTCGCCGACGACACGCTGCGAATTGAAGAGGGTGAGGCGGAGCTTCGCTTCGAGGCACCGATCGGGCAGGGCGCGCTGCGACTCGTGTACGGCTTCCACCACGACGCCTACGACCTCGACTTCCGCGTCGAGACGCCCGGCACGAACCTGCTCTCGCAGGGCGGGGGCTACGAGATCCTCTGGGACGGCGCCCTCCCGCTGGCCGAGGCCGACCCCCAGGGCGAGTCCCAGCAGGCAGGCGCCTTCGTCCGCACCGGCGGCGAGGACACCGAGTCGGTCAAGTTCACCAAGGCGGGCGAGGCCGAGCCCCTCGTCCTCGGCGGGCAGGTGGACTGGGTCGCCGTCAAGACCAAGTTCTTCATCGCCGCCCTGATCCCGGACGCCGGCACGACCACCGAGGCGGGCCGGGTGGAGGGCTCCCAGGTGGGCGAGGCCGACGAGCCGGACAGCGGCTTCGCGCAGGACTACCGCGCCGCCATTGAGATGCCACGCCTGCCGGCGGGCGAGTCGGCCGCGTTCACGCTCTACCTCGGCCCCCTGGAGCTGCGCCGCCTCGCGGACTACGGCCTCTACGACACCGTCGACTTCGGCGCCTGGGTCGGGTTCATGATCCGCCCCATCGCGCAGTACGTCGTCGCGCCCACGTTCGCGTTCCTGTCGACGTTCATCCCGAACTACGGGTACGTCATCCTCGTGTTCGCGCTGCTGGTCAAGCTGCTGCTCTGGCCGCTGACGGCGGTGAGCTACCGGAGCGCGGCCAAGATGCGCGAGCTGCAGCCCCAGCTGGCCGCCGTCAAGGAGAAGTATGGCGACGACCCGCAGAAGATGCAGGAGGCGACCATGCGGGTCTACAAGGAGGCGGGCGTGAACCCGCTCGGTGGCTGCCTCCCGATGCTGCTCCAGTATCCGCTGCTGATCGCGCTGTGGCGCTTCTTCCAGTCGACGCTGGTGCTGCGCGGCGAGTCGTTCCTGTGGGCGGCCGACCTCTCGGCGCCCGACCCGGTCCTGAACCTGCCATTCACGATCCCCTTCGTGGGCGACTTCCTGGCGGGCTTCACCATCCTGATGGCCATCTCGATGGTGATCTCGATGAAGCTCTCCATGTCGTCGTCGAGCGCGATGGGCGGGCAGCAGAAGGTGCTCATGTACCTGATGCCGATCATGTTCTTCGTCTTCTTCAACCGCTTCCCGTCGGGCCTGTCGCTGTACTACCTGGCGTTCAACATCTTCTCGATCGTCCAGCAGCGCCTCATCAACAAGCAGGTCCACGACGCGCACCTGCGCGGGGAGACGCCGGAGATCGACAAGGCGGCCGCGGTGGCCGACAAGGCGGCGGGCAAGGGCAAGCGCTCCAAACGACCGGGCCGCCGCAGCCTCACCTCGCAGGTGGTCTCGAAGAACGGCCGCGCGGACACGAAGAAGGGCAAGAAGTAGGACGTGCGTCGGCGGCCATGACGCGTTCCAGCCTAGCGACTCGCTCTCGCTGACGGAGCACTGCGTCTCTGTTGCGCGTTGCGAGTCGCGCCTCCGACCTGCGGCCTTGACCACGCAACACGAACCGCGCACCACCGAGACCATCGCCGCCCTGGCGACGGCCCGAGGCACGGCAGCGCTGGCGGTCCTGCGCGTGAGCGGACCGGACGCGGTCGCCATCGTGGACGCGATGTTCTCCGGCGACCTCACCGAGGCCGAGGGGCGGACGGTCCACGTGGGATGGGTCACGGGAGCAGACGGGCGACGGGTGGATCAGGTCGTGTGCGTCGTCTGGCGCGGGCCGCACTCGTCGACCGGCGAGGACGTGGTTGAGGTGACCTGCCACGGTGGCGACGTGGTCGCGGGCGCCGTCCTCCGAGCGCTGTTCGACGCTGGGGCCACCCCCGCGACGCCGGGCGCCTTCACGCAGCGCGCCTTCCTCAACGGCAAGCTGGACCTCGCGCAGGCCGAGGCCGTGGCGGACCTGATCCACGCCGAGAGCCGACTCGGCCACCGCGCCGCCGTCTCGGCGCTCCGCGGGCGCGTGTCCGAGGCCGTCGGCGCGGTCCGCGAGGCGCTCGTGCAGACGGCGGCGCTGGTCGAGTTGGAACTCGACTTCGGCGAAGAGGACGTCGCCTTCGCCGACCGCACCCAACTCCGCGACTTGCTCGACACTGCCGACCGCGAGCTGGCCGACCTCATCGGCACCGCCCGCCTCGGGGCGCTCGCGCGCGATGGCGTCCGCGTCGTGCTCGGCGGCCGGCCCAACGCAGGCAAGTCGACGCTGCTGAACGCGCTCGTGGGCGACGACCGCGCCATCGTGAGCCCGACGCCCGGGACCACGCGCGACGCGGTCGAGGCGGAGGCCGAGATCGGGGGCTTGCGGGTCCGCTTCGTGGACACGGCGGGCCTGCGCGAGACGGCCGACGCCATCGAGGCCGAGGGCACGCGCCGCGCCCGCGCCGCCATCGACCGCGCCGACGTGCTGCTCTACGTCGTCGACGCGACCGTCGGCCTGGACGCCGAGGAGCGAACCTTCCTCGCCGACCTCGCCGAGCGCCAGCCCGAGGTGGCCGTGCTCGTGGTGGCGAACAAAACCGACCTCCTCGCGGCCCCCCTCGGCCCCGAGGCGGGGCCCCTCGCGCTGTCGGCGCAGGCCGCGCTCGCCGACGATGCCCGCCTGGACGCGCTCCGCGCCGCGCTGCTCGACGCCGTCCGCGCGGGCGGGCTGGACGCGGCCGAGGGCGGGCTCGTCGCCGTCAACGAGCGGCACCGGGCCCACCTGGAGGCGGCGCGCGAGGCCATCGGGCGGGCGCGCACCTCGCTCGACGCGGGCGACGGCGGCGACACGCTAGCGCTCGACCTCCGCGACGCGCTCCACCACCTCGGCCTCGTGACCGGCGCCGTCACCACCGAGCACGTCCTCGACGCCGTGTTCTCGCAGTTCTGCATCGGCAAGTAGCGGAGAACGGAGCGGCGCCTCAGACGTTCGGACGCCGTGGACCTCTCCGATCTCCTCCCCGCCGAGACCGACTCCGCCGACGCCACCCGCGCGCTCGGCCGGGCGCTCGCTGCGCACCTCGAACCGGGAGACGTGATCGCTCTCTCCGGCGACCTCGGCGCGGGCAAGACGCACCTCGTCCAGGGCGTCGCCGAGGGCCTCGGGCTGGACGGCGGCGCGGTCACCTCGCCCACGTTCGCGCTCGTCCAAGAGCACGGCGACGGCGCCCTGCTCCACCTCGACCTCTACCGCATCGAGTCAGACGCCGAGGCGGGACGCCTCGGACTGGACGAACTGCTCGACGGCGACGCCATCGCCTTCGTCGAGTGGCCCGAGCGCGCGGCCGACTGGCTTCCGCCCCGCACCCTCTGGCTGCGGCTCACCCACCTCGGCGGCGACCGAAGACGCGTGGAGACGGCGGAATGAGACGGGAGCGCCGGGTATGCGACGACCTGCGCCCTCGACGCCACGCGAAGGAGACGCCACGCACACCTCCCCCTTCACCTCTCTCTCCGCATCTGTGACCGACGCCGAGCGCCGCCTGCTCGCCCTCCCGCGCTTCGCAACCAGCACGGCCGCCTACCGCCCGGGCCTGGAGCGGATGAACGCCTTGCTCGCCGCGCTCGGCGACCCGCAGGAAACGGTCCCCGTGATCCACGTGGCCGGGACGAATGGCAAGGGGTCCACGGCATCCCTGGCGGCCTCGGTCGCGAGCGCAGCGGGGCTGCGCGTCGGTCTCCACACCTCGCCACACCTCCTGAGCATCCACGAACGGATGCGCGTGGATGGCGCCCCGGCACCGGACGCGTGGCTGGCAGGCGCGCTCGACCGGGTCGGCGATGCCCTCGAAGCGGTCGCCCCCAGCTTCTTCGAAGCCACCGTCGCGCTGTCGCTGCTGTACTTCGCTGAGGCGGCGGTGGACCTGGCCGTCGTCGAGGTCGGGCTCGGCGGGCGCCTCGACGGCACGAACGTGGTCCGACCGGTGGCGAGCGTGGTCACGCACGTCGGGCTGGACCACACCGACCTGCTGGGCGACACGACAGCGGCCATCGCTCGCGAGAAGGCGGGGATCGCGAAGCCGGGGGTCCCGCTGCTCCACGCCGTCGCGGAGGCGGAGGCACAGGCAGCGCTGACCGCCGAGGCCACCCGCCTCGGCGCCCCCGTCGAGCGGGTGCGCGAGACGTGTACGGCCGCGGTCCTCGACGCCGCGCCGCTGCGGATCCGGCTCCGCACGCCGGCCGCCGACTACGGCGAGGCCGCGATCGGGCTGCCTGGCGCCCACCAGGCATGGAACGCCGCGTTGGCCGTCCGGGCCGTCGAGGTCGCTGTCGGGCGATTGGGAGGCCCGGCGCCCGAGGCAGTGCGGGCCGGACTGGCCGAGGTCGTAACGCGATCCGGCCTGCGGGGCCGTGGTGAGTCGCTTCCCGAGGATCCGCGCGTGGTACTGGACGTCGCCCACAATGCCGACGGCTGGCGCGCGGCCCTCGACGGCCTCCCTGTCCCCGAGGGCGGGCGCCTCTGGGCACTCGTCGGCGTGATGGCCGACAAGGACGCAGGCGCCCTCGCCGACGCCCTGGCCTCGCATGACACTCGCGCGCTCGTGATGCCGCTGGATGGCGACCGTGCCCTCCCCGCCGAGATCCTGGCGGAGACGCTCCAGGCGCGTGGCGTCCCCGCCCTCGTCGTCGCCGATGCCCGGGCCGCGCTGGAGGCCTTCACTGAGGCTGCGGCCCCAGCCGACCGCCTGCTCGTGACGGGGTCCCACCTGACCGTTGCTGCTGTTCTCGCGCGAACCCGTTCGGCGCCGGTAGGTTAGAACTTCTCTATTCGACTCGTCCGACCGGCCACCCGTCCCTTCTCGCCGGTCTTTTCTAGCCCCTCCCACCCGTCCCACCCTGGGGTCGCGGGTCTCCCCTTCCATGACCATTGCTGCGCTCGAGCAGAAGAAAGTCGCCGAACTCTACGAGATCGCGCGCCGACTTGGCATCGAGAGATACACGGACCTCCGCCGACGCGACCTGATCTACGCGATCCTGAGCGCACAGGCCGATGCCGACGCCTCGGACCCCCGCGTGGTGGAGGGGGAGGACCGGCCGTCCGCGCGATCGGTGCCCCGGTTGCGCCCCTCGGACCCCGGTGCCCGCCGCGACGCCCGCCGCCCGCGCGCCCCGCGTCCGCGCCAGCCCATCGGCGAGCACTGGCCGGCCTACATGCATGGGTACGACCCGATGGCCGTGCCGCTGGACGGGCTCGTCCGGAAGACCGGCATCCTGGAGATCCTGCCCGACGGCTACGGCTTCCTCCGCTCGGTGGAGTACAGCTACCTGCCCTCGCCCGACGACATCTACGTCTCCCCGAGCCAGATCAAGCGCTTCTCCCTGCGCGTCGGCGACACCGTGGACGGGCAGATCCGGCCGCCCAAGGAGGGACAGCGCTTCTTCGCGCTCATCCGCGTCCACTCCATCAACGGCCGGACGCCGGAGGCCTTCGACGAGCGGACGAGCTACGACTTCCTGACCCCCGCCTACCCCGACCAGCCGCTCCGCCTGGAGACGACCCCGGACGAACTCTCGACCCGCGTGATCGACCTCGTCGCGCCCATCGGGAAGGGTCAGCGAGGCCTCATCGTCGCCCCCCCGCAGTCGGGCCGGACGACCCTGCTGCAGAAGATCGCGCGTGGGCTCCTCGTCAACGAGCCCGAGGCCATCGTGATCGTGCTCCTGGTGGACGAGCGGCCCGAGGAGGTGACCGACTTCCAGCGCGCCGTGCCCGCTGCCGAGGTCGTCGCCTCCACCTTCGACGACGACCCCGAGCGGCAGGTCCACATCGCCGACGTGGTGCTCGAGAAGGCCAAGCGCCTCGTCGAGGCGGGCCAGGACGTGGTGATCCTGCTCGACTCCATCACCCGCCTCGGCCGCGCCCACATCGCGACGGCGGAGGGCGGCGGGCGCACCGCCTCCGGCGACATCGAGGCCGCGGCGCTGCGCGGGCCCAAGCGCCTCTTCGGCGCCGCCCGCGCCGTCGAGGAGGGCGGCAGCCTCACCGTCATCGCGACGGCCCTCGTCGACACCGGATCCGACCTCGACGTCGCCCTCCTGGCCGCCTTCAAGGGCTCGGGCAACATGGAGCTGGTGCTCGACCGGTCTCTGGCCGACCGCCACCTGTTCCCGGCCGTGGACCTCGCCGCGAGCCACACGCGCCGCGAGGAGATCCTCATCCCGGCCGACCGTCTCGCCCGCGTTCGCACGTTGCGCCAGCGCCTCGCGGGCCTCGACGACCCGCTGGCCGCGCTCCTCGACGCCCTCCGCGCGACCGACGGCAACGACGCGCTGCTGGCACAGGAGTAACGTGCGGGCGACCGCGTGCTCCCTCCTCCGGTCCTCTTCGGCATGACACCGACTCTCGCCCGCGCCGACCTCGTCCACCTTGACGCCCTCGCGGAGCTGTTCGACCGCTATCGCCGGTTCTACCGCCAGCCGTCCGACGTAGCCGCCGCGCGGGCCTTCCTCCAGGCCCGGCTCGACGCCGACGAGTCGGTGATCTTCGTCGCCACGCTGCCCGACCGGGAGGGCCTCGTCGGGTTCACGCAGCTCTACCCCTTCTTCTCGTCCGTGCAGATGCGGCGCGTGTGGGTGCTCAACGACCTGTTCGTGGCCGAGGACGCCCGGCGCCGTGGTGTCGCACGGGCGCTGATGGATGCGGCCCGGACCTTCGCCGCCTCGACCGGCGCCGCCAGTCTGGAGTTGGCGACGGAACGCGACAACGTCTCTGCGCAGGCGCTCTACGAGGACCTCGGCTACGCGCGCGACGACGCCTACCGGCACTACGCGCTCTCCCTCTGAGCCAGCCGAGGCCGACCGTGACCGCGCCGGGGTGGGCCGGACGAGGCGGCGTCGCTATGCTCTGGGTCCGCCCCACGGGTCGCACCTGCTGCGCCCCTCACCGCTTCCCTCCTGACTTCGTGAAAGCCCTCCTCCTCGACATGGACGGCGTCCTCGTGGATGTCCGCGGCTCGTACCGCCGCGCCATCGCCGAGACCGTCGCCCACTTTACCGGCACCCCGCCGACCCCCGAGGCCATCCAGGCCAAGAAGGACCTCGGAGGGTTCAACAACGACTGGGTGCTGTCCGAGGCGCTCGTCCGCGAGGCGGGCGGCGACGCGCCGTTCGAGGCCATCAAGGACCATTTCAACAGCGTCTACCAGGGCGAGGACTTCGACGGGCTGATCGCCACCGAGCCCGCAGCCATCCGGACCGCCACGCTGGAGGACCTGGCCGAGACCTACGCCCTCGGCCTCGTCACCGGGCGCCCCGAGGCGGACGCCCAGTGGACTCTCGACCGCTTCGGCTGGGGCGCGCTGGTGCCGGTCGTCGTGGGGATGGGCCGGCAGGCAGGGCGCGAGAAGCCCGACCCCTATGGCCTGACGCTCGCCCTCGCCGACCTCGGCGTAGACGCGACAGACGCCGCCTTCGCAGGCGACACCGTCGATGACATGCACGCGGCGGTCGCCGCCGGGTGCCTCGGCATCGGCGTGGTCCCGCCCGGGCACGAACTCGGCCCCCACGGCCGAACGCTCATGCGAGCGGGCGCCCACGTCGTCGTCTCGACGCCGGACGCCCTGCCCGCCCTGCTCGCCTCAGGGCTGGGCTGACAAGAGGCAAACGAGGGACGGGCTGTGGGCGGGAGCCCCCGTTTCATTCCCCCGTTCGGTTCGGTATCCCGTGCGCCTCTCGCTATCGGTCTCCGTACAGCGTGTGCGTCCGGATCTTCTCGCACAGCTCCAGCGCCCGCCTCTCGCGGGTGGCCGGGCGCTTGGCCTGATCCACGTGGACGCCCAGGGAGCGGCGGCGGCCGGGCGTGAACGTCTCGAAGCGCGCCGACGCGGCGGGGTCCTGCGCGAGCGCCGCCGTCAGTTCCTCAGGCAGGTAGACGGCGTCGGGGTCGGGCGCAGCGGAGAGTTCGACGAACGCGGTGTCCCCGAAGCCCAGCCCCGCCCTCGCCAGCACGTTCTTTCCGAACAACAGCTTCGGCACGCCGTCGCCCCGACCGTGGACGACCCGGCGGAAGGGCACGCCGCAGAGCGTCCCGACCACGATGCGCGCGTCGCCGAGCGCCGCGTCCACCTCGGCGGGGAGCGGGACGTAGTGCATCCGCATCCCGGCGTCGGTGCGGAGGACAGGACCGGCGAAGACGTGCTCGGACATGGCGGGTGGCGCGGCTCCCTCGGAGACTACGCCGAGGTGGGCGACACCGGCACATCAGGCCGGACGGCGTGGAGGCGCGCGACGAGCGCCTCGGCGTCCTCGCGCGTGCGGCACCGGAGGAGCCAGTCGTAGGCCCGGCGGCGCCGGATCCAGACGACGCGCCCGGACCACTCGATGCCCTCGATGGTCTTCAGGGTCATGTAGTGCGGCACGACGCCCTCGAACGCGAGCTGATGGTCGGAGAGGCTCAGGAAGCCTGCATCCGACCAGCCTTCCAGCCGGGCCAGTTGCTCGCGGAGCCCCTGGCGCGTGCGCTCTCCACGCCAGGACATGCCCGCCTCCAGGATGTCGTCCACGAGGAGCTTGCGCCAACGCACACCGGTCGCCGCGACCTCTCAGTCGGGCGCGGCGGCCCGTTCGCGGAACAGGGTGTGGTGGAGCAGCGAGTAGAAGACCTCGTTCTGCGCGCCCGGGTCGATGTAGACGTGGCGCTCGCTCTTCGTCCGCAGCACGGTCCCGTTGCGGAAGCGGAGGATCTGGAAGAGGTGCTCCACGCGGATCTCGTCCGGCAAGCCCACCTCGGGCTGGAGGACGATGCGGCGGTCGGTAAGGATGGCATGTCCGGGGCGCGCCCTCTTCCTGTGGAGGTGCGCCGGGACCGTCAGGCTGGCCGTGCGCCCCGACATCAGCGCCTGCTCGCCGACGTGGCGCTGAAACCGGCGAACGTCGAGTGGCGCCCAGTCCGCCTCGGTCCGCATCCGGCCGACCTCGCCGCGCGCCAGGGAGAGGCCCACGTCGGCGACGGGAAGCTCGCCCTGGCGCAGCTTCCAGCGGTCGCGCGCGTGGTCCAGCATCGTCCGCACGCGGGCCGGGATGTCGAGGCTGAGGGCGACGCGGACGCGCTCGATCTCGGCCTCCTCCTCGGGCGTGAGGACTCCGTCGCAGAGCGCCCCTGCGATGGTCTTCGTGAGGCGCTCCCGCGCGAGCACGTCGTAGGCGCCGTCGGCCAGGCGCGGGTCGAGGCCGAGCAGGTGCTGGAGCTTGTAGAGCAGCAGCCGCTCCTCGACCGAGAGGCAGTCGTCGGAGACGGCCTCGGAGACGGCCGTCCCGAAGGCGCGCTCGTGGGCCGGGCGTAGGTCGGCCGCGCTCAGCGCGAGCGTCGCGGCGACGTGGCCGAGGATCCGCCGGTCCTCGGCATCGAGGTCGCCATTGGCGAGGCGGTCGTCGAGGAGGGCCTGGTACAGCGCCTGACGCTCGGCGCCGAACGAGAACGCGAGGTCCACGTTGTGGCGCCGCGAGATGCGGACCCGGTCGGCCGGGCCGAACTCGCCCAGGGTCTCGGCCGCCGCGATCAGGTTGTGGAGCTCCACGTAGGCGTTCCGCGGGGGCGCAGCTCCGAAGCGGCTGGCGGGTTCCGGGCGGAGCAGGTCGAGCGGTCCCATTCGGTGAGGCGTGAGGCGTGAGGCGTGAGGCGTGAGGCGTGAGGCGTGAGGCGTGAAGATGGCCCGCCTCGGCACCGCGGTGGAAGCAGGCCCCGGCCGTTTCCGCGCGCTACAGCAGGCGTGCGACGTGAAAGCTGACGACCGGCGTCCAGAAGACCTGGCGGGACGGGTCCTCGACGTCCGGGCGGATCTCCAGCAGGTCCACCTCGATGGGGAAGTACGTCCCCTCGAAGCCGAAGCGGACGGCCTGCGTGGTCGTGCGCCCGCGCCCGAAGAAGGCGCCGACAGCGAGCACCGTCCCCACGCCGACCCGCGCCTGCGCGTCGCCGACCGTCGCCAGCGGGCCGCGCGCCTCCTCGGTGGCGTCGCGGCGCCCGTCGCCGTCGAGGTCGTCGAAGTAAGGCCACTGTAGCGCCAGCGTCGGGCCGACGGAGGCCTGGACGAACGGCCGGAAGTTGTCCTCCACGGACGCCCGGAAGAGGCGCCGCTCCAGCCCCACGTGCAGCGGGATCAGCGCCACGTAGTTGCGCTTGAACGGCGTCACGCGCTCGCCGAAGAAGCCGAGGAAGCTCTGCTCGCGCTCGTCGCGCCCGGCGCCGACGGACAGCTCCGTGAGGAACGACACGTCGTCAGTGAGCCGCGCGCGGACGCTGCCGCCGACGCCGAAGCCGTACTCGGTGAGGACCAGCACGAGCGCCCCGGTGGAGCCGTAGCGCGCGGCGGTCGTGTCGGGCAGCGGCGGCGCGACGCGGTCCTGCGCGCCCGCAGGCCCGGCGGCGAGGGCCACCAGAAAGAGAGAGACGACGATCCGCAGCGCGCACATGTCTGGAACGTACCCATCCCGCCGACCAGCCGCCGCCGCCTCGGCGTACGTTTCGGCATGCCCGAGCCCCGTCCTGCCCTGGTCCCGGCGCGCACCGTCCTGCTGGCGGGCGGCGTGCTGACGCTGCTCGCGCTCTTGTGGACGCTCCGGGACGGGCTGGGTCCGTTCTGGGTGGCCGTCGCCGGGGCGGCCTTGCTGTGGCCGCTGCGCCGCGAGCGCCCGGCGCAAGCCGTGCTGTGGGCGGGCGGCCTCGTGTTCGGGGCGTACCTGCTGAGCCGCCTGTCCGGGGTGCTGGCGCCGTTCATCGCGGTGTTCGTGGTGGCCTACCTGCTGGACCCCGCCGTGACCGCCGCCGAGCGCCGGTGGCACGTTCCCCGCTGGGCGTCCACCCTCGTGCTGACGCTGGCCGTCGTGGCCGTCGTCGCGGTGGTGCTCGTGCAAGGCGTGCCGATGGTGGCCAGCCAGGCCGAAGACCTCGCCTCGCAGGCGATCGCACTCGCCATGCAGGCCCCGGACTGGGTCGCCAACTCGTCGGCCCTCGCCGAAGCCGAGGCGGCCGGGCTTCTGGATCGCGCCGCGCTCGTCGAGCAGCTGACGACGTTCATCCCCGGCCAGATCCAGGGCGCGCTGGGCCGCGTCCCCGCCTTCCTCGGGGGCCTCTTTCGACAGGTCGGCGCGCTGCTCGGGCTGGTGACCACGGCCGCGCTCGTCCCGGTGCTGCTGTTCTTCACCCTGAAGGACTTCCGCCAGCTGCGCGACGGGCTCGTGTCCCTGCTGCCCCGGGTCGACGGCGAGCGCACGTACCTGACGCGCGCGGCGAGCGTGTTCGGCAGCTACGTCCGTGGGCAGCTCACGATCTCGGCACTGAGCGGCGTGCTGGTGGCCGTCCCCCTGACGCTCTTCGGCGTGCCGTACTCGCTGCTGCTGGGGCTGGCGGCCGGGCTCCTCAACCTGATCCCGAGCCTGGGCTCGGTGCTGACCTACGTACTCGGCGTGACGCTCATGCTCGCCTTCGGGACGTTCAGCGACGTGCTGATCGTGCTGGCGGTGCTGGCCGTGCAGGCGCTCATCGAGCAGGCCGTCCTGACGCCCAACATCATGAGCCAGCAGGTGGGGCTCCACCCGGTCGTGATTCTGCTGGCCCTGTTCGTATCCGGGGCGCTGTTCGGCCTGCTCGGGCTGGTGCTGGCCGTCCCCGCGGCGGCGCTGGTGGCCGGGGCCGTCCGCGCCCGCCGCGAGTCGCTGGTCATCGACCTCGGCGACGACGAGGAGGACGCCGACACACCCGGCGCCCTCCCCGAGGCGGGCTAGGGCAGCACCAGGGCCTGCGCTGTAGCGTCCGAGGCGGGGGCCTGCGGAGCGGCCTCGACGGTCGGGGTGGGCTCGTCGGCGGGCGGGTACGTCGCGCCGCACTGGCCGAGCACGACCCAGATGATGACGAAGACGAGGATGGTCGAGAAGCAGCCGCCACCGAGCTTCTTGGCGCCGTAGCCGGCGATGAGACCGCGAAAGAGGTTGTTCATGTCGAGAGGGGGAGAGAGAAGGGAGGGCTCGTACGGCGGGACTGCCGACGGGGTCCGGCCACGACCCGACGCTCGCCTCCCTCGGCTCCGAGGCGGGGTCACCCGGCCCCCGCGCGGCGTCGCCAGGCGACGGCTCCGGCGACGGCGGCGACCAGGAGTTCGACGCCGAACGTCCAGTGCAGCACCATGCTCACGATCCAGTGGGCGTACCGCGCGGGCACCTCCACCAGCGTCGTCTCATGGTCCGAGAACGGCGCGCCCCAGCGCACCGCTCCCGCGATGCTGTCCAGCGAGAGGTGGAGGAACGCCGCCGCGCCGATGGTGAGCGCCAGCCACGCGATCCACCGGCTCCGCCGAACCGCGGCGACCGCGAGCCCGGCTCCGGTCACCGCGAGCCACGTCAGCGGCCAGTGCGTCGGGAAGGCGTGGTGGTGGACCTGCCCGCCGGTCGCGTAAAAGGCCAGCACGTCGAGGTCGGGCGCGACGCTGGCGACGAGCGCGACGGTGAGGAGCGTCCGCCGACGGCGCGGCGTCAGACCCAGGCGGTCGAGGACGGGCGTCGCCGCGAGGTACCCGGCGGGGATGTGGCCGATGAGCATGGTGCAAGATCCGGCCCCGCCCGCCTCGGCGCCGAGGTGGGATGTTTCGCCGACGCTTGCCGGGCTGACGGCGTACGCCGTGGTAGCCTGCTCCGAACGCTCTCCGACCCATGCCCCTGACCTTCGAGCTCCAGGCCGAGTGCCCCGAGACCGGCGCCCGCGCCGGCCTCCTCCACACCGACCACGGGACCGTCGAGACGCCGACGTTCCAGCCCGTCGGGACGGTCGGGAGCGTCAAGGGCGTCGCGCCGCGGACGCTGCGCGAGATCGGCGTCCAGCAGATCCTGGCCAACACCTACCACCTCGCGCTGCGGCCCGGCCGCGAGGTGCTGCGCGCGATGGGTGGCCTGCACCGGTTCATGCAGTGGGACGGCCCCATCCTGACCGACAGCGGCGGCTTCCAGGTATTCTCCCTCGCCGAGCTGCGCAAGGTCACCGAGGAGGGTGTCCGCTTCCAGAGCCACCTCGACGGGACGCCGCTCCACTTCACGCCCGAAACCGTCGTCGACACCCAGCGCGACATCGGGTCGGACATCATGATGGTGCTGGACGAGCTCACGCCTGCGACCGTCGACGAGACCGAGGCGCGGCGCGCGAACGGGCGGACGTTGCGGTGGGCCGAGCGTGCCTTCGCCCACTACCGCGCCACCGAGCCGCTCTACGGCCACCACCAAGCCCTCTTCCCCATCGTCCAGGGCGCCACCTTCCCGGCCATCCGCCGCGAGTCGGCGGACGCGTTGATGCAGCTCGGCGCCGAGGGGTACGCCATCGGCGGGCTCTCCGTCGGCGAGGCGGCGCCGGTGATGTACGAGATGGTGGAGATCGTCAACGCGGTGCTGCCCGCCGACCGACCGCGCTACTTGATGGGCGTCGGGACGCCGCAGAACCTGATCGAGAACGTGGCCCGCGGCGTCGACCTGTTCGACTGCGTCATGCCGACGCGCAACGCGCGCACCGGGACGCTGTTCACGACCGACGGGATGGTCAACATCAAGAACGCCCGCTGGAAGACCGAGCAGGCGCCGGTCGACGCGGGCCTCGACGTGTACCACTCGCAGACGTTCTCGAAGGGCTACCTCCGGCACCTCACCAAGGCCAACGAGCCGCTCTTCATCGAGATCGCCAGCGTCCAGAACCTGGCCCTCTACCTCTGGACGATGCGCCAGATGCGGACGGCGATTCTGGAGGGCCGCTTCCCGGCGTGGCGCCGCGAGTGGGCCGACCGACTGGCGCGGAAGGCGTGACGAGGGCGGGGCTCCGCGTTGGCCCAGGTGCAGCACCTCGCCAACGCGGAGCCCTGAACGCTACTCGAACCGCTCGAAGCGGATGCCCCGCGTGCGGCCGAAGTCGACTACGAAGGCGGTCACCTCGCCGTCGGCGTCGCGCTCGAACTCGAGCGTGGGGCCGCTGCCGGTGAACGTGTCGCCGGAGACGTGCGAGAGCGTGACGTCGCCCGTGCGGAGGTGGCGCGACACCAGGTCGCCGTCCTCCATGACGACCGTGTAGAAGGTCTCCAGTTCGTCGCTGAAGTAGCGGCCCTCGTAGGCCGCGAGGTCGAGCGCCTCGGTGGGCTCCTCGATGCGCGTCGCCGGGTGGTCGCCGTTCTGGTGGAGCGTCGCCGAACGGACCCGGCCGTCGGGTCCGCGGTGGAACGTGACGGCCGCCTCGACGGCGGTCAACACGAACGAGGAGTCCGACCGGGGGACGATCTCCAGCGCCGCCTGGCCCGTCGCCTGGGTCTCGTAGCCCCCGTCGCCATCGCGGCGGAACTCGAGCACGAAGGCGGGCGCCTCGTCGAGCGAGTAGCGGCCGGCGTAGCCGTCGAAGAGCGCGTCGTCGAAGTCGGCCGGGTCGAAGTCGGCGGCCTCGGCGACAGGCTCATCGGAGTCGGCGTCGTCGGAGAAGGCCTCCGGGAAGAAGGCCTGCGCGGTGCGGTAGGCGATGGCGTCTGTGTTGGTGGCCGAGTTCGTGAGCACGAGCACGCCCGCGTCGAGCGTCGGGAAGACGACGAACGCAGAGCGGTGCGCGTTGTCGGCGCCGCCGTGGTGGACCGTCGGGACGCCCTCGAACTCGCTCAGGAAGAGGCCCAGCCCGTAGCTGGTCGTGTCGCCGGTCGTGAGCACGGCGCGCTCCGTCATCTGCGCGTAGCGCGCCGGGAAGGCGTCGCCCAGGTGCACGGTCGCCATCCAACGGGCGAGGTCGCGCGCGGTCGTGTAGATGCCGCCTGCGCCCATGGCGCCGCCGAGGTCGGGCACGTCGGCCCACGCGCCGTTCTCGCCGCGCGCGTAGCCCGCCGCCCGGTTCGGCACGATGGCCTGCGGCGAAGTCCGGAAGCGTGTGTCGGCCATGCCCGCCGGCGCGAACACGTTCTCGGCGACCCACTCGTCGAACGGCTGATCGGCGACGCGCTCCACGACGAGCGTGGCCAGCGCGAAGCCCGAGTTGTTGTAGTTCCACTCGGCGCCGGGCGCGTTCTGCAGGTCCGGCTGCCGCTGGATCATGCGGATGATCTCGTCGCGGTGGATGGCGTCGCCCTCGCCCAGCCGACGACCGGCGACGACGAGCGTGTTGAGGAACTCGCGGTAGCCCGACGTGTGGGTCAGCAGGTTGCGGAGCGTGACGGTCTCGCCGAAGTCGGGGAGCTCCGGGATGTAGTCCCGGACGTCGTCGTCCAGGTCGAGAAGGCCCTGCTCGGCGAGCGTCACGAGGGCGAAGGCCGTGAACTGCTTCGAGGTCGAGCCGATGTTGGTCGGCGTGTCGAGCGTGTACGGGCGCATGGTGGTGAGGTCGGCCAGGCCGAAGGCCTCCTCGAAGACCACCGCGCCATCCTCCACCACGACGACGATGCCGCCGGGCGCGTCCGGCCGGTCGAACGCCGCCATCAGCTGGCGGGCCGTGCCCGCGGGGGTGATTGCGACCGGCTCGGCGCGGTCGATGCGGAGCGCGTAGGCGCCCTCGCCGTCCTCGAACGGGGTGATCGTGATCGTGTAGTCCCCGGCCGCCTCGGCCTCGAACTGGAACACCTCGGGGCCGCGCGCGGGGCCGTCCACCTCGAGGACCTCGGCGCCGTCCGGGCCGGTGACCGTCACCACCACGTCGACGGTCTGCTGGTCGGCCGCGCCGAAGACGAACTGGTCGGCGCCGAGGGCGAGCGTGTAGGCGTCGGCGTCGCCGGTGGCGAGCGTGCCCTCGACCGACTGGCCCACGGTCAGGGAGGTCTGGGCAGCGACCGAGGTAGCCAGGAGCAGGAGCAGAACAGTCGGCGCGAGACGCATCGGGGAGCGGGTGTGTGTCGCCTCCTATCGTCGCACACGGCCCGCGAGTTGCGCCACACAAAAAAGCAGCGGGGCGGAGCCCGAAGGCCCCGCCCCGCTGCGGTCTGTCGAGACGAGGGTTCGCTAGCGAACCACGGTCACCGTCTCCGTCAGCGCGACGTCCTCGGTCTGCATGCGCAGCACGTAGACGCCGGACGAGAGCGAGGTCGCGTCGAGCGAGACCGTCTGGGCACCCGAGACGGGGCCATCGACGAGCGTCGCCACGCGGCGGCCGAGCATGTCGTACAGCGCGACCGAGACCTCCGAGGAGGTGCCCGCCGAGAAGCGGACCGTCGCCATGCCGCGGAGCGGGTTGGCGACCGTCAGCGACACAACCGAGCCGTCCGGACGGGTCTCCGACGCGACGGCCGGGAGGGCCTCGATGTCCTCCGCCTCGATGACGAGCAGCTGGTAGCCCGTCGTCGGGTCGTCGAAGTTGAACTGCCCGACGACGGCCGTGACATCGGCGCGCGGCGGGACGTCTTCGCCGTCCACGGTGGTGTCGGCCGCGTTGGGCACGCGGAGCGAGACCGCGCCCGTGGCGTCCGAGGCGTCGGTGATGGCGTAGGTCGTCCGCTCGGTGAAGATGCCGCCGTTGTTGTCGCCGGCGCCGATGGTGACCTCCTGGACGGTCACGAGCTCGGCCTCGTAGGCCTCGCCATTGGCCGCCAGTTCAGCGAGCGTGACCACCTGCGCGGCCGGGATCGGCTGGTCGCCGCCGACCGCGTAGCTGTCGAGGTCGCTGTCGTTGATCTGGAGCAGGCTGGCGAACTCGGAGAGCTCACCCGTCACGCGGATGAACGACCCGGGGTGAATGCTGCCGTCGGCGACGCCGTCGAAGAAGCCGCCGCTGGTCTGGCGGATCGTCAGCGCACCTGTCGCATCCTGGATGTAGGTGAACGCACCCTCGGTCCGGGTCACCGTCGCACGGATCGAGACGTACTCCCCGGCGCCGAGCGCGCGAGCGTCAGCGATGGTGTAAAACTCGAACGGGTCCGTGTCGACGATCGAGAACGTGAACACGCTCGGGTCGCCGACCGTGGCCACGCCGTCCGTAACGGTGAGACCGAAGAGGGCCGTCTCGTTCGGCTCGTCGCCGTCGTTCCCGACCGCGGTGAGCGTGGCCGAGAGGATCTCGCCGTCCGTGTTGCCGCTGAAGGTGAGCGTCATCGGGGTCGGCATGGTCACGTCGTCCATGGACGCCGAGCCGCCGGTGTAGCCGATGGTCACGGAGACCGGGAGGCCCGTCGGGACGCCGCCGTCGAAGTCGATGCGGACCTTCACGGTGGCGAAGCCGCCGCCCTCGTTCCACGTGATCTCAGGCGTCTCGAAGGAGACGACCGGGTCGTTCCCTTCGACGATCGTGCCGTCGGAGTACGTGCCGATGGGCCACGGGTTGGTGGCCGTGCCCTGCGCCGTGTCGTCGTCGTTGGCGTCGACGCCACTGAACGTCCAGTTGCCGATCACGAACGAGGAGCCGTCGGGGCCGGTCTCGTCGGTCCGGTAGGCCCAGCCGTCGAGGTACTCCCAGGGCTGACCGCTGCCGTCGACCAGAATGTCGCCGAACACGTCGATGACCTCGCCTTCGCCGCCGACCGTCGCGCCACCGGGCGCGTAAAACAGCTCGATGGCGTCATCGCCGTTGATGCCCGCGGCGCCACCGGCGTCGAAGGTCGGGGCGAAGCCGAAGAACTGCGTGAACCCGGTGGTCTCGGAGGCCGCGTAGAGGTAGTCCCCTGCCGACGCCGAGCCCGAGAACTGGAACTCGATGCCGTCGGTGTCCTCACCGTTGTTCGCCGAGCCGAAGCCGTAGAGGCTCAGATCCGCGATGTCTTCGGTGACGTAGAACTCGATCGCCTTCGGGATGCCACCCGGGAGCGGGCCGTCGAAGACGCCCGTGATGATCAGGGGCGAGTCCGTTCCGCCGCCCATCTCGACACCGAAGGCCACGTCGTCCCAGTAGTAGGTCCGCGTCGCCGCCGGAAGCGTCGAGGCCGGGACGTTGTCGCACTGGAAGTCGAAGAAGATCGACGCCTTGTTGTAGTTGCCGCCGACCTGGATCGGGTTCGTGTTGGGCTTCGGATCGGCGAAGTCGAACACCATCGTCTCCCATCCGCCGGCGACGGTCGTGTAGGTGTACGTCTCGGCGTTGAGGCCCGGGTTGCCGACCTCTTCCACCTTGAACAGCACGAGCGCGCCCGCCTCGGGCGACCACACGCGCACGCTCATCCGCTGCTCATCCTCCGTGAAGGGGATGCGCTCGGTGAAGCCGTTGGCGTCGGCGACCGTGGTGCCCGCGAAGCACTCGGCCGTGGCCGGGCGGGTGGTCTGGACGACACGGTTGGTCGCGTCGGTCGGGTCAGTGATGATCACCGACTGCTCGGTGCCGCCGAAGTCCTGCAACTCGTAGTTGATGTCCTCCTCGAAGGAGATCGGCAGCGCGATGTCATCGCCGCCGCTGGTGCTCTCACCACCGAAGGTGATGTCGTCCCAGTAGAACGTCTCCGCCATCGGGGAGTCGGCGCGGCCGAAGTCGAAGAAGGCGACCAGCTTGTTGTACGCCTCAGCGGGGTTGACGGGCGGCGACCCGGCGGCCGGAGCCGCGAAGTCGAACACCAGCGTCTCCCACTGCATCGCGACCGTCGTGAGCGTCTCCGTCTCGGAGAACGCGCCGCCGGCGGTCTGCTCGATCTTGAGCCGCACCGGGACGCCCGCGCGGGGAGACCAGACGCGCATCGACATCGTCGTCGCGTCGGCCGTGAAGGGGACCGGCGTGGCGAGGCCAGTCACATCCGCGACGACGGTACCGGCGAACGTCGCCGCGCCCGCTCCGCGGACGGTCTGTGCGACCATGTTGGCACCGTCCGTCGGGTCGGCCACGAGGGTCGTAGCGGTCCCCTCGAAGTCGCGGATCTCGTAGTTGATGTCCTCCTCGAACGTGATCGGGAGGTCGAGCGCCGCCTGCGCCTTCGGGCTGGCGGCGGTGCCCACGAGGGCGAGAAGCAGAAAGAGGCCCGACGCCGTCCGGTAGGAGGCGCGGAGCGCGTGAGTAGAGAGTCGCATACAGGGGGAGGGAGAAAGAGGAGAGACCAGGGGGATCAACCTACGTCGCACATTCCCCCAGGGTCCGCCGCGGCGGGGCATTCCAGACCGCCAATTCTGTGCAGAGGACGCGCCAGACGGCACCGACACGCCCTTCGCCCGTTGATCCCCTGCTTTCCCCACGCGCTCGCATGGCCCGCCAGTTCGACGTCCCCGCCTTTTACCGGAGCCCCATCGTGACGCGCGTCAAGGCCGCGCGCACGGCGGCCGACCCCCGCAAGAAGGACCTCTCTCCGAGCGTGCTGGACTTCGGCCCGCTGCGCGTGAAGCTGGCCCGCCACTTCGGGTTCTGCTTCGGCGTCGAGAATGCCATCGAGATCGCGTACCGCGCCCTCGCCGAGAACCCCGACATGGCCGCGGCCGGACGGATCTTCCTCCTGTCGGAGATGATCCACAACCCGCACGTCAACGAGGACCTGCTGGCGCGGGGGATCCGCTTCCTGCGCACGACCTCGGGCGAGCCCCTCCTGCCACTCGACACGCTCACCCCCGGCGACCTCGTCATCGTGCCAGCCTTCGGCGCCCCCACCGAGGTCCTGGACGACCTCTCGTCGCGGGGCGTGGACGTGCAGGCCTACGACACCACCTGCCCGTTCGTCGTCCGCGTCTGGAAGAAGGGCGCGAGCATCGGCGCGAAGGGCTACACGGTGATCGTCCACGGCAAGCGGACGCACGAGGAGACGCGGGCCACGTTCAGCCGTGCCGCTGCGTCGGCGCCCGTGGTGGTCGTCCGCGACGAGGCCGAGACGGAGACCCTGGCGGCTGTCATCGAGGGCCGCGAGGACGCGGCGTTCTTCTGGGACCACTTCACGGGCAAGACCTCCGAGGGCTTCGACCCGGCCCGCGACCTCGCCCGCCTCGGCGTCGTCAACCAGACCACCATGCTGGCCTCTGAGACGGCCGCCATCGCCGAGCGCATCCGCCAGGCCGTCGTCACGCGTGACGGCGAC
The DNA here is from genome assembly GCF_002283555.1 of Rubrivirga sp. SAORIC476. Lineage (NCBI taxonomy): Bacteria > Pseudomonadati > Rhodothermota > Rhodothermia > Rhodothermales > Rubricoccaceae > Rubrivirga > Rubrivirga sp. SAORIC476. The sequence goes on from NZ_MVOI01000003.1 coordinate 1,527,372, forward strand.
GATGCGAACATCGCCGACACGTCGGACACGCTCTGCTACGCGACCAAGGAGAACCAGGACGCCACTGAGGCCCTCATCGCGTCCGGCGCCGACGTGGCGATCGTGGTCGGCGGTTACAACTCGTCCAACACGTCGCACCTCGTGGAGCTCTGCGAGGACGCGGGCCTGCCCACCTACTTCGTCTCGGACGCCGACCAACTCGTCTCGCCGGGCCTCATCCGCCACTTCGACTGGCGCACCAAGACGCCCCGCGAGACGGCCGACTGGCTGCCCGAGGTGGACGGGCGGCCCCTCGACGTGATCCTGACGGCGGGCGCCTCGTGCCCGGACGCACTCCTGGACGCGGTCATCCAGACGCTGTTGTCGTGGACACCGAGCACGCGGCCCGTCGACGAAGCGCTGGCACCGTTCGAGGCCGCGCCGGCCTGAGTCAGTTCCGGAGGGCTACCTCAGCCGCGAGCCCCTCCTCGCGGTGGCCGGCGCGCGAGACGGCGTAGAGCCGGAAGCCGCCCAGGTCCCACCACGGCCAGCCAGACGCCGAGGCGACCTGCTCCATCAGGAACGACACGTCTGACTGGACGGCCCAGTAGCCGCGGTCGCGCAGTTCGCGCTTGACGTCGAGCGTGGTGGTGGTTCCGGCCTCGGTGGCGGCCAGGAGGGCGGCGGCGCGGACGGCGGAGGCGGTGAGGCGGGAGAAGCGGGTCATCTGGAGGGGGTGCAAAGGGAAGAGATGCGAGGCGAGGTCGTTCAGTCCGCCGCGACTTCGACGAGGTAGCGCGGGCAGGCCTGCGCCTCGCGGTAGACCACGATCTCGTCGTGGCGGAGCATGGTCCCCGCGCGGGCGTGGAGCGAGTCCGGCGTGCCGAAGAGCCGGTGCTGGCCGAGACGGTCGGCGGTCAGTTCGTAGCACCACGCCTCGTGCTTGCGGACGACCAGCGGGGAGCCGACGTGCACGTCGTACAGCGCCAGGACCCCGCGGCTAGCGGCCTGATCGGTCCAGAAGGCACCCCGCAGCGAGGTGTAGCCGAGCGACTTCTGGAAGTCGGACGCGAAGTAGAGACCGTGGCCGAACATCTTGCCTGTGATGACGGCGCGCGCCGGGTTGAGCACGAGACCGGTCTCCAGGATCGAGAGCCAGTTCTCGGACCGCGAGCCGTGCCACAGCAGCCGCGTCTGCTTGCGCCGCGCCGCCGCGACGTGGGTCTCGAACCGCGCCCGTTGCGCCGGGTGCACCACCTCGACGACGCTCTGGAGCCGGTCGGCGTGCACGCCCATCATCGAGCGGACGCGCGCCAGCACGGCCTCGTCGGTGACGCGCTGCAGGTCCACGCCGAGCGCGTCGAGCAACGTCGGGCGCGCGGCCTCGCCGCCCAATCGGACGCGCTGGGCCATCCGGTCCAGGGCCTCCTGCTCGGCGTCGAGCACGTCGGCCAGGTTCTCGGGATCGAGGGCCTGCCCGAGCAGGTGCTCGCGGACGTTGCCCATCTTGCGCGGGATCGTCCGGTAGAGGTCGAGCAGGTGAGCATCGAAGGCCGCGACCAGGTCGGGCTGGTCGGCGGGCGGACCGGTGAGGCGACCGGCTAGGTCGGCCAGGGCGTCGAGGTGGGTCTGCGCCTCCGTCACCTGGCGCGCGCTGACGGCGTCCGGGGCGACGAGGTACTGGGCGCTCAGCGCGGCGTCGGCGGCGGCGCGGAGGCGGTCCACCAGCGCGGCCACGGCGGGGTCGTCGATGGCGAAGCCGCCGTCGCCCTCCTCGGCCGCGAGGGCCGTGATGTCGACGTAGCCCTTGCGGGTCTTCGCGCGGTAGGTGGCGTCCCACCGGCTGGCGTCGTAGGTGCGCTCCTGGAGGCGGGCGCCGATGCGGCCGAAGCGGGCGGTGAAGGTCCCATCGCCGTTCTCGGCCATCTCGTAGACCTTGTTGTTGTTCTCGCCCGTCACCATGACGAGGCGGACGGCGGGGCGGCGGTCGGGGGCGTGTGCGGACATGATCTCGGGGGCTTGCGGATACGTGATGGACCCAAGATCCGGCGACGCAGTGACACCAAAATGTCACACTCTGCCCGACCCGTTCGCTTTTCCGCTTCCGGCCAGACTGGCTCCGCCTCGATGCGCCGACGAAGGCCCGAGGCGGAGCCGCCTGCCCGGCTGCGGAGCCCGGCGCGAGAACCCGGAGCCGGGGCGCCGCCCGCGCGTACGTTCCAGGCCTGCCCCTCTCCGACCGCTCTCTCATGAACGCCGCTCTCCAGTTCGCCACCGACCACGCCGACGACGCCGTCGACCAGCTCAAAGACTGGCTCCGCATCCCGTCCATCTCGACGGACCCGGCCCGCAACACCGACACCCGCCGCGCGGCCCACTGGCTGGCCGACCACCTCCGTGCCATCGGCATGGAGACGGTCGAGGTGATGGAGACCGGCACGCCCGACGCGCCCGGCCACCCGGTCGTCTACGCCGAGCACCACGTCTCCGACGACGCCCGGACGGTGCTCGTCTACGGCCACTACGACGTGCAGCCGCCGGACCCGCTGGAGTTGTGGGACCAGGACCCCTTCGAGCCCGTCGTCAGGGACGGCAACTTGGTCGCGCGCGGCTCGGCCGACGACAAGGGCCAGGCCTTCATGCACGTCAAGGCCGCCGAGGCGTACTTGAAGTCGGACGACGCCCTGCCGGTCAACCTCAAGATGATGATCGAGGGCGAGGAGGAGAACGGCAGCGCCCACCTCCCGGCGTGGCTCCGCGCCAACACCGACCGCCTCGCGGCCGACGTGGTGCTGGTCTCCGACACGTCGCTGTTCGCGCCCGGCGTGCCGTCGATCGCCTACGGCCTGCGCGGGCTGGCCTACGTCGAGGTGTCCCTGACGGGCCCGGCCAAGGACCTCCACTCGGGGGTCTACGGCGGCGGCGTCGAGAACCCGATCAACGCGCTCGCCGCGATGATCGCGGACCTCCACGACGACGACCATCGCGTCACCGTCGAGGGCTTCTACGACGACGTGCGCGACCTCGACGAGGATGAGCGCGAGGCGTACCGCGCGCTGCCGTTCGACGAGGCGGCGTGGAAGGAGGAGATCGGGGTCTCCGAGACGAAGACCGAGGCGGGCTTCTCGGTGCTCGAAGGCACGACCGGCCGGCCGACGCTCGACGTGAACGGCATCTGGGGCGGCTACACCGGCGAGGGCGCCAAGACCGTCCTCCCCTCCAAGGCGACCGCCAAGATCTCGTGCCGCCTCGTGGCCGATCAGACGCCGGGCGACATCACGGACAAGCTGCGCCGCCATTTCGAGGCTCACGTCCCGGACACCATGACGCTGACGTTCACCGACCTCCACGGCGGGCACGGCGTCATCGTCGACCGCGAGGCGCCCGCCATGCAGGCCGCCGCCGAGGCCATGGAAGGCGTCTTCGGCCAGACGCCCTTCTTCACCCGCGAGGGCGGCTCCATCCCCGTCGTCGCCGACTTCAAGGCCATCCTCGGGTTGGACACCGTCCTGATGGGCTTCGGCCTCGACTCGGACTCGATCCACTCGCCGAACGAGAAGTTCGGGCTCGACCGCTTCCACCAGGGCATCGAGGCGTCGATCCGGTTCCTCGACGCCTACGCCCGGCAGGAGGCCGCCTGAGCATCGGCTGGCGTGGCCGCCTGGCCCGTCAGCGCATGAATTGCCGCAGACCAGGGGTCCCCTGGGACAGGCCCGGCGTTGATCCGGTCCTGTCTCCCCTGCTCCTCATGCGCGCTTTTCTCCTCCTCCTCGGCCTCGGTGTGACCGTCGCCGCCTGCCAGCTCGACGCCGACACGCCGACGCCGCCCGCCGACCCGGCGCCCTCCTCCGACGCCCCGATCACCCGCGTCACCACCATCGGCGACGACCGCGTCCCCTCCGACGACGAGGTCGAGGCGAACCGCCTCGCGGGCCGCGGCCGGGCGCTCTCCCAGACCGACACGACTGGTCGCGCCGCCGCCGAGCGCGCCAACCCCGAGACGCTCGCCTCGCTCGACTCGACGCGCGACTGGTCCGCCCAGATGCACCTGCCCCTCGGGGGCAACGTCGAAGGGCCGAGCGTGCTCAAGCTCCAGGTGCTCCTCGACCGCGCGGGCTTCACGCCCGGCCAGATCGACGGCCGCTGGGGCGACAACACCGAGCTGGCCGTGACGTGGGCGCAGACCGCCGAGGGCCTCAAAGCCACCGGCATCGCCGACGAGGCGACCGTCCGCGCCCTTGCCCGCCTCGGCGGCGCCCCGGACTCGCTCCTCACCACCGTCACCCTCACCGAGGCGGACGTGGCCGGGCCCTTCGAGACGCTCCCGGACGACGTGTACGCCAAGGCCGAGCTGGACGCGCTCGGCTACGAGTCGCTGGGCGAGAAGCTCGGCGAGACGTACCACGCCGCCCCCGCCCTCCTGGCCCGCCTCAACCCCGGCGTCACCCTCGACAGCCTCCGCGCGGGCGACAGGCTGCGCGTGCCCCACGTGATGGGCATGCCGTCCGCACGCGGCACCGTCGACCGGATCGAGATCTCGGCCGAGGGAGGCTTCCTCCACGCCGTCGCCGCCGACGGCACCGTCCTCTTCCACGCCCCCGTGACGGTCGGGTCCAGCTACGACCCGTCGCCGGACGGCGATTTCCGCGTCACGGCCATCGCGCACGACCCGTCGTGGCACTACCAGCCGTCGATTCTGGAGAGCGTGCCGGACGACCAGCCGGAGGCGACGCTCCCGGGCGGACCCAACAACGCCGTCGGCGTGGTGTGGATGGCGCTTTCGAAGGAGCACTACGGCATCCACGGCACCAGCGCGCCCGGCACGATCGGCTACGCGTCGTCGGCCGGGTGCGTGCGGCTGACCAACTGGGACGCCGAGCGCCTCGCGGGCCTGATCCAGCCCGGCGTGACGGTCCGCTTCCTGGAGGGGACCACGCCGAGTAGCCCCGCCTCGGGGGGCTCGTCGGGCGCCCGCCGCGACTCCACGCAGACGGTGTGACGCCACCGCGTCGAGGGTACGGGGCCTGCGGGACGGAGCGACGTCCTCAGGCCTCTCGCCCCTTTCTGTTTCCTACCTCGCCAGCAGCGGGTAGGGGTTGACCGGGGTGCCGTCCCAGAAGTCGGCGGAGTCCTCGGTCCGCCAGAGGGCGAAGTGGAGGTGCGTGTTGCCGGGCGCTGCGTTGCCCGTATCGCCCACTTCCCCCAACACCTGCCCACGGCGGACGCGCTGGCCCGTGCGGAGGCCGGGCGCGTAGGCGTCGAGGTGGGCGTAATAGGACACCGTCTGGCGGTCGTCGCCGAGCACGTAGACGGTCAGCCCGCCCTTGTCGCTTGTGAACAGGCGCATCACCTCGCCCGGCGCCGCAGCCACGACCGGGGTCCCGCGCGGTGCCAGGATGTCGATGGCGTTGTGGGTCCGGCCCTCACTGCGCGCGGCCTGGAACGTGTCCACGAGGTCGTCCGCCTCGACGCCCGCGACGGGGATGGCGAGCCCGGCCGCGCTCACGGACGGCACGAGGTCGGCGGGCGGATCGAACGAGCCCGCCTCGTCCGGCGTCACGCGCGCCGTGTCGCCCGCGGCCACCGGCGGCGCCTCGGGCGCCGCGTCGGCGACGTCTCGGCCATCGGCGCAGTCGCAGGACGCCGAGTCGGCCGACGCCGCCTCCGAGGCCGGAGAGGCTTCGAAGCGGCATCCGGCGAGCAGGACCAGAGCGGCGAACAGGAACGCAGAGCGCATGCGACAGCGAAGAGGAGACCCGGTGTACGCGTGCGGCCTCCTCCCGTTCGTCGGCTACCGCGCCCGGTCCGGGTCGACGGGGCGGATCAACCCCTCCTGGGCGACGCTCGCCACCAGCACGCCGTCGGCGTCGGTGACCTGGCCGCGGCCGAAGCCGCGGGCGCCCGCCGCCGTCGGCGCGTCCATGGCGTAGAGCAACCACTCGTCGGCGCGGAAGGGGCGGTGGAACCAGATCGCGTGGTCCAGCGACGCCGCCTGCACGGTACCGTCGAACACCGACCGGCCGTGCGGCAGGAGCGTCGCCGAGAGGATGCCCCAGTCGCTGGCGTAGGCGAGGATGGCCTGGTGGATGAGTGGGTCGTCCGGGAGCGGACCGGTCGCCCGGAGCCACGACGCCGCCCGCGCGTCGCGAGGCTGTGGGCGGAAGGGGTCCACCGGGTCGATGGGCCGGAAGTCGATGGGCCGCTCGCGCGTGAGGACTGTCCGGAGCGGCTCCGGGATGCGCTCGGCGACCGCGCGGGCCAGGTCGCGCTCGGACGTGACGGCGTCAGGCGCGGGCGCCTCGGGCGCCGCCTCGGTCTGGTGGTCCAGGCCCGGCTCCTCGCGGTGGAACGACAGCGACGCGTTGAAGATGGGCCGCCCGTGCTGGATGGCCGTCACGCGGCGCGTCGTGAACGAGCCGCCGTCGCGCAGCGACTCGACCTCGTACACGATGGGCGCCTTGACGTCACCCGGCAGGATGAAGTAGGCGTGCAAGGAGTGGCAGAGGCGGTCCGCGTCGACCGTCCGCCCGGCGGCGACGAGGGCCTGCGCGAGCACCTGCCCGCCGAAGACGCGGGGGCTGGCGAGAGGCCGGTTGCGCCCGCGGAAGATGCGGACCTCGATGGGTTCGAGGTCGAGCAGGTCGAGGAGGTCGTCGAGAGCAGTCATGGGGCGTCCGGGGGCGAGCCGGACCCTACGCCCGTGCGTCAGGCTTCGACGGCAGGTCGATGGGTTTTCACGGAGCAGGCTTGCGTTGAGAACCCCAGATCGGGTTACTTGGCGCGCTGCGCGCCGGTCCGCCTGGACGGCTGCGCCGGGCCGTATCGCTCCGGCCCGTCCTGCTCACCCCACCTGCGCCTCGCGCACCCTGCTATGAAGAAGTTCCTGCCCCTGATTGCTGCTCTCGCGTTCGTCGGCTGCGCCGAGGAGCCCGCCGAGGCCCCCGTCGTCGACACCCCGGCCGAGGTGGTCACCCCGCCGGCCGACACGATGATGGTGGACGACACCATGATGGAGGACACCATGATGGTCGACGACACGATGATGGAGGGCGAGATGATGGAGGACACCACGTCCACCATGTAAGCTCGCGGGCTCCGGCCCACGGTGCGCCCCGGTGGTTCGTCCGCCGGGGCGCTTTTTTGTGCGTCAGCGGGCGCCGGTCGGCCCCGGGTGCGCGGAGGGCTCGGCGCCGGGGTGGCCCGCCTCGGGGACGGTCCGCGCCTGCTCGGGGGCCTCGGGCGTCTGGCCGGAGCGGCGGCTCGGGCCGTGCTCGTCGAGCGCGCGGTCGATGTTGTAGGCCGCCGAGATGAGGCCGAGGTGGCTGAAGGCCTGCGGGAAGTTGCCGAGCGCCTGCCCCGAGAGGCCCGTCATCTCCGCGAACAGCCCGAGGTGGTTGGAGTACCCGAGCATCTTCTCGAACATGACGCGCGCCTTCTCCAGGTACGCCGGCTCGATCCGCCCGGCCCGAGCGAGCGCCTCCACGAGCCAGAACGAGCACAGGTTGAAGGCGCCCTCCTCCCCCCCGACGCCGTCGTCCACCTCGCCGGTGTTGTAGCGCCACACGAGGCAGTCAGAGGTCAGGCCGCCGTCCTCGGGCGCCTTGAGCGTCTCCTCCAGCGTCGCGATCATGCGCGGGTCGTTGGGGCCGGTGAAGAAGACCAGCGGCATCAGCAGGTTGGACGCGTCGAGGGTGGTCCCGCCGAAGGCCTGCACGAAGGCGCCGCGCTCCTCGCTCCAGCCGCGTTCCATGATGGCCGTGTAGATGGCGTCGCGCGTGGCCAGCCAGCGCTCCCGCGGTGCCGGGAGCGACCGTTTGTCGGCCAGCCGCAGGCCGCGGTCGAGGGCGACCCAGCACATCAGCTTCGAGTAGACGAAGTGCTCACGGTCGCCGCGCACCTCCCAGATGCCCTCGTCCGGCCGGTCCCAGTTGGCGCACACCCAGTCGACGTAGGTCACGATGTCCTGCCAGAACTCCCACGCCAGCGGCGTGCCGTACTTGTCGTAGAGGTAGACGGCGTCCAGCAGCTCGCCGTAGATGTCGAGCTGGAGCTGCCCGGCGGCGCCGTTGCCCACGCGGACTGGCGCCGAGCCGCGGTAGCCCTCCAGGTGCGGCAGCTCGAACTCGGTCAGCGTGCGGCGACCGTCGATGCCGTAGACGATCTGGAGCGGCCCGTTGGGATCGTCGGGGATGCCCGCCTCGCAGCGGTCGCGGAGCCACCCAATGAAGGAGCGCACCTCGGCCGTGAAGCCGATCCGCAGGAGGCCGTAGAGCGTGAACGCGGCGTCGCGGATCCAGGAGTAGCGGTAGTCCCAGTTGCGGTGCCCGCCGATGTGCTCGGGCAGGCTGGTCGTCGGCGCGGCGACGATGGCGCCGGTCGGCTCGAAGGTGAGCAGCTTGAGCGCGAGCGCGCTCCGGCGGACTGTCTCGCGCCAGCGCCCGGTGTACGAGCACCCGACGAGCCAGTCGCGCCAGTAGTCGGTCGTCTGGCGGAAGAGGGCATACTCGGTCTCGCGGGAGAGCGGTTCGTCGAGCACCGCGTCGGCATCGAGGTGGCGCAGTTCGAGCGTCACGCGGTCGCCGCGCGTCAGTTCGAAGTCGCGGACGACCGCTGGGTGGTCGGCGTCGGCGTCGTCGATGTGGAGCGTGCGGACGGTCGAGAGGGCCACACGGAGCGGCCCGCCATCGGGGCCGCCCGTCTCGGACGTGAACACGGCGCCCTCGTCGGTCAGTTCGACCGTGTGCGTGCTCCGGCCGTAGTCGAACGCAGGCGCGACGCGGACGCGGAGGCTCACCGTCCCACGGAGGACGCGGATGTGGCGGATCAGGCCGTGGTACCCGGTGTCCGGCCCGACCTCGCCCACGGGCATGTAGTCCACGACTTCGGCGGCGCCTTCTTCGCCGGTGAAGCGCGTCACGAGGACGTTCGAGTCGGGCAGGTAGGTCTGGCGGCACGAGTAGTTGCCGTCCACCTCGACCTTGAAGTGGCCGCCCTTCGCATCGTCGAGGATGCCCGCGAAGACCGACGGCGAGTCGAAGTGGGGCAGACAGAGCCAGTCGACGGAGCCGTTCTTGCCGACGAGCGCGGCCGTCCGCATGTTGCCGACGAGGCCGTAGTCGCCGATGGGGAGGTAGGAGGAGGGCACGGGCGCAGCGGGGGACAAAGGCCCCCAACCGGCATGGACCGAACGGGGTTCGCCACCGAGACGGCTCCGCGCCGCACCGAGGCGGAGGGGTGCGCAGAGCGAGCGTCCACACCGTGGATGGAGTGTGGACAACGCCAGGCGTCAGTCCAGATACCGGCGGAGGTACGCGACGACGGCCTCCACGTCAGGCAGGCGATGTCCGGCGGCGGTGTCGCCCTCGCCGACCTTGACGGTGACTGACGGTGTGCGGAGCGCCTGGAGCGCACGAAACGCGTCCTCGTCGGTCACGTCGTCGCCGATGTAGACCGGCTCGCGGTCCGGGTGGGAGGCCGCGATGCGGGTGACGGCGGTGCCTTTGGAGACGCCCTCGGCGCGGAGTTCGACGACGGCCTTGCCCCAGATCGGGACGAGGCCGTCCGGGACCGCCTCGGCCCAGCGTTCGAGCGCCGCGCGGGCGGCGTCCGGGTCGGGCGCGGTCCGGTAGTGGACGGCGAACGCGGCCCCCTTGTCCTCCACCCAGGCGCCCGCGTCGGTAGGGACGGCGTCGCGGAGGCGGCGGAGGGCCTCCGCGTGGGACTCGGTGGCGCGGTGCTCGATGGTGCCGTCGGTCCACCCCTCCTCGGCGCCGTGGAGGCCGACGGCACGGACGCGGACGTGGCCGCCGAGCAGGCGGCTCACCATGTCGAGCGCGCGTCCGGTGATGACCACGACCTCGTGCGCCTCGGCGAGGGCGACGAGCAGGTCCGGCACAGCCGGGTGCGGGTGCGCCTGCGCGGGATCATCGACGATGGGCGACAGCGTGCCGTCGAAATCGAGGAAGAGGAGCGGCCGGTCGGGAACGGGGATCATGTCAGGTTGAGGCGGTGGCAGGGGCGGATCGATCGCCAGAAGCCATGGAATCGGCGTCGGCGCCCGGCACCCTTTTTACGGGCCGATGGCTTCCCCCGCGTCCAGCGACTCCAGAAAGCGGCGGGCCCATTCGTGGACGTTGAGATCGCGGGTGGCGGCCTGCATCCGCGCGAGGCGGTCGCGGCGGTCGGCATCGGGGAGGTCGAGGGCCTCAGCGAGCGAGCGGGCGAGGCCGTCGGCGTCGTAGGGGTTGACGAGGAGGGCGCCGTCGAGGTAGTCGGCTGCACCGGTGAGCTCGCTCAGGACAAGCGCCCCTGGACGTCCGCCGTGCTCGGCGCGGATGGCGCTGACGGCGGCGAACTCGTGGGCGACGAGGTTCATGCCGTCGCGGAGAGGCGTCACGAAGGCCACGTCGGCGGCCTGGTAGAAGGCCGCGAGGTCGGGCTGGTCGAAGGACTGGTAGCGGTAGCGGACCGGCGCCCAGGCGCCGCGCGCGAAGCGGCCGTTGATGCGGCCGGACGCCTCGTCCATGTCTCGCTTGAGACGGTCGTAGGCGGGCACGCCGGTGCGGCTGGGCGTGGCGATCTGGAGGAAGGTGACCTCGCCGTGACGCTCGGGGTAGATCTCCAGAAAGCGCTCGTAGGCTTCCATCCGCAGCAGCAGGCCCTTGGTGTAGTCGAGACGGTCGACGCCGAGCACGATCTGCCCGCCGCCCAGGTCGTGACGCAGCGACGCGGCCTCCTCGGCGGCCTCGGGCGCCATCGCGAGCCCCTCGAAGCGGGCCACGTCGATCCCGATCGGGTGCGACTCGGCGCGGCAGCGGTGGCCGTCGAGCACGACCGTCTCGCCCTCGATGGTCGCGCCGAGCAGGTCGCGGGCCGACTCGCGAAAGTTCTCGGCGTAGCCCTCGGTGTGGAAGCCGATCAGGTCCGAGCCCAGCATCCCGCGGATCAGGTCCCGTGCGGACGGCAGGATCCGGAACACTTCCGAGGCGGGCCAGGGCACGTGCCAGAAGAAGCCGATCCGCGCGTCCGGCATCCCGGCGCGCAGCGTCTCCGGGACGAGCATCATGTGGTAGTCCTGAACCCAGAACGTCGGGTCGGTCTCCCCCGCCGCCCGCGCCACGTCCAGCGCCGCATGTGCGAACCGCCGGTTGACGGCGCGGTAGGCATCCCGGAAGCCGCGATCCGGCTCGACGTACTCGACGAGGTAGTGGGACAGCGGCCAGAGCACGCGGTTGGCCATGCCCTGGTAGAAGGCCTCGTACTCGGGCTCCTCCAGCGGGACCCGCCGGACGGTGAAGGCGGGCGCCTCGTCGGGGTAGCCCTGCGTCAGCGGCGTCTCCTCGTCGGGCCCGCGCATGGCGACCCACGCGCCGCCGCGGGCTTCGAGAACGGGCAGCAGCGCCGAGGCGAGGCCTCCCAGGCTGGGCGCCCAGCCGTCGGCGGTCGGGCGAATGGGGGCGCGGTTGGCGACGAGGACGAGCGACACGAGGCAGTGGGCGGACCCGGGGGGAGACACTGGACCTACGCACCGTGCCGGATGCTGTTCAGCGTTTTTGCGTGATCCCCGGTCTTTCCCGGCGTCCGCGCGCCCGTAGCTTGGCGCCGCGCCCGGATGGCGGAATTGGTAGACGCGGCGGTCTCAAACACCGCTGGCCGCAAGGCCTTGTGGGTTCGAGTCCCACTCCGGGCACCCCGCCTCGGTCGGGCGATGGGGACACGCCCTGCAGGGGCCGGCGCCGCATGAGAGAGCAGCGCAACGTCCATGTGGCTCCAAGTGCCGAGTCGAGCCGTCTCCCCGGGCGACCGGTGGGCACCTTCCACGCAGCCTGCCGCGGTGATGAGACGGGCCGGGGCGAACGGCCACGCGCTAGGTTCCGGCATGGACCGAGACGCCCTGGCCCTGGACGCCCGACGCATCTTCGACGCCGCCGTCCGCGCGGTGCAGGCGCCTGCGCTACTCCATCAGGTCGACCTCGGCGATCTGCTCGGCCGCCCCGCGGACACCTTCGACCGCGTGCTCGTGGTCGGAGCGGGCAAGGCGTCGGTCCCGTTCGCAGGGGCGCTGGAGGCGTGCCTCGGGGAGGTCGTCCCGGTGGAGGGCGCCGTCGCCGTCCCGGCCGGGGTGCCCGACACCGTACCGGACGGCATGCCCCGCCCGACGCGCATCCGCGTGCTCGAAGGCGGCCACCCGGTCCCGACAGCGGCGGGTACGCAGGCAGCGACCGACGCGCTCGCGCTCGCCCGGTCGGCCGGGCCCGACGACCTCGTCGTCGCCTTGATCTCCGGCGGCGGCTCGGCCCTGTGGACGCTCCCCCCCGACGGTGTCTCCCTCGACGACCTCCGCGCCACGACGCACCTCCTGCTGGCATCGGGCGTCCCCATCGAAGGCGTCAACACGGTCCGCAAGCACCTCTCCCGGCTCTCCGGCGGACGCTTGGCGCTGGCCGCCGCGCCCGCGACGCTGCTGGCGCTCGTCCTGTCCGATGTGGTCGGCGACGACCCGGCCGTGATCGCCTCCGGCCCAACCGTCCCCGACCCGACCTCGTTCGCCGACGCCACCGCCGTGCTCAATGCGGCGGGCCTCACGGACCATGTCCCGCCGAGCGTCCGCGCGTACCTGTCGGCCGGGTCTGCGGGCGCGATCCCCGAGACGCCGGGCCCCGACCACCCGGCCTTCTGGACCGTGACGACCGCCGTCATCGGAACGAACGGGACGGCGCTGTCGGCGGCGGCGGCCGAGGCGGTCCGCCTCGGGTACGCCGTCGAAGGCGTCGAGGCAGGCGTCGAGGGAGAGGCGCGCGACCTGGGCCGTCGGGTCGCGGAGGCGATGGCAGGCCCCACGACCGGCGGGTCCGTGTGCCGTCTCTGGGGCGGCGAGACCACGGTCACGGTCACGGGCGGCGGGCGCGGCGGGCGCAACCAGGAGGTCGCCCTCGCGGCGGCCCTCGCGCTCGACACCGCCGAGGCGGACGTGGTCGTCCTCAGCGGCGGCACCGACGGCATCGACGGGCCGACGGACGCGGCGGGCGGCTCTATCTCCCCGGCGACGGCCGCCCGCATCCGGGACGCCGGACTGGACCCCGCTGCGCGCCTCGCCGACAATGACGCCTACCCCGCGCTCGCCGCCGCCGACGCCCTCGTCCGCACCGGTCCCACGCACACGAACGTCGCCGACGTGGTGGTCGGCCTTCGCGTCGGATCCTGACCACGCGGTCGCGGGTCCGTACCCCTCCACATGAGCCGAACCGCCCGCGTCCCATGACCGACCCCGTCGAGATCCTCGGCCACGAGCCCGATCCGCTGCACGCCCTCGCCTACCTCTCGACGCCCACCGTGCCGTTTTCCGACGACGCCGTGAACGACCTGCTGCTTGCCTCGCGCACCTGGAACGCGATGCACGCGATTACGGGCAAGCTCATCGTGCTCGAAGACGACGGCGAGGTGGTGCGCTTCGCGCAGTGGATCGAGGGGCCGCGGAGCGAACTCGACGCCTGCATCCGCCGCATCGTGGCCGACGACCGCCACGCCAGCATCGACGTGAGGCGGCGCGGGCCGGTGGAGGCACGGCGCTTCCCCGACTGGGACATGGCCTTCTCGCACGCCGACGCGGTCTCGTTCGAGGGCCAGTCCGGAGAACTCACGGGAACGCCCCGGTAGACGGCCGGGCGACGAGGTGCTACCCTTCTGCGTCTCCCACGTGCATGTGAGCTTCCTCGACCCCATCGGCCTCGAGCCGCCTCCGCTCCGAACGTTTGGTTACGTCTCGACGCCGACCGTGCCGTTCTCGGACCGCGACTTGAGTGACCTCCTCCGGGCGGCACGGGCCACCAACGCACGGCACGATGTCACCGGCAAGCTGGTCGTGCTGGAGGACGAGGACGGGGTCGTCCGCTTCGCGCAGGTGATCGAAGGGCCGGAGGATGCTCTCGCAGTCGTCGTCGAGCGCATCCGGGCGGACCCTCGGCACGACCAGATCCGCGTCGTGGTGGACGACGCGATGCAGGCGGGGCGTCGGTTCGCGGGGTGGGACATGGCCATCGAGCGGGTGCCCCCTCCGGTCTTCGCGTCGGCCTCGGAGGCCCTGTTCGGGTAGACCCCGCGGAGGGGACCGCGCACCGGGCCGCCGCGTACCGTCGCCTCTCCACACCGCCTCGCTCCATGGACGCCATGATCCTCGCGGCCGGGCTCGGCACCCGGCTCCGCCCGCTGACGCTCCGCACACCGAAGGCGCTCGTCGAGGTCGACGGGGTGCCGATGCTGGAGCGCGTCGCCCGGCGGCTGATCGCGGCGGGCGCGGACCGGATCCTCGTCAACGTCTCGTACCTCGCCGCGCCGGTCCAGGCCTACGTCGACGGCGCCGACTGGCGGACGGCCGACGGCGCCCCGGTCGAGGTCGTGATCTCCGACGAGCCGGACGGCCCGCTGGAGACGGGCGGCGGCATCAAGAAGGCGGCCGCGTTCTTCCGCCGCGACGCGCCGTTCCTCGTCCACAACGCCGACATCCTGACCGACGTGGACCTCGCGGCCCTCTGGCACACCCAGCGCGATGCTTCCGACGGGCGCCTCGCGACGCTCGCGGTCGCCGAGGCCCGCACCGACCGCGCGCTCCTGTTCGACGACGGCGGGCTCGCAGGCTACACGCTCGACGGCGGCGAGCCGAAGCCCATGCGCGACCCCGACGGCCCCCGCCGCGTGGTCGACTTCTGCGGCGTCCAGGCCTGCGCGCCGTCCCTGCTGGACACCATCGAGGCACGCGACGAGGCCACGTTCTCCATCATGGACGTGTACCTCGGGCTCGCCCGCGACGGCACCCGCGTCGCGGCCTTCGACGGCACCGGCGCCCGGCCCAACCGCTTTCTCGACGTCGGCACGCTGGAGCGCCTGGAGGAGGCGAACGAGGCCGTCTCGACCGGCGACTTCGCATAGACGAACAGAACGAAACGACGGACTCCACGCCTCTGCCGCCACGCCACACCCCACCCCCGTGACCCACAGCCCCCGCTTCCTCGCCCTCGTCGACGCCGCCCGGCGCGACATCACCGAGACCGACGCCGAGACGGTCCGCCAGCGGATCGCGGCGGGCGACGCCTTCACCCTGGTCGATGTCCGCGAGGCCGACGAGTGGGCGCGCGGCCACCTGCCGGGCGCCGTCCTCATGCCCCGCGGCGTCCTCGAACGCGACGCCGAGGCGGCCTTCCCCGACCCGGACACGCCGCTGGTGCTGTACTGCGGCGGCGGCTACCGCTCGGCGCTGGCGGCCCAGTCGCTCGGGCAGATGGGCTACACGACCGTCGCGTCGATGGACGGCGGCTGGCGGGCGTGGACGGAGGCGGACTACGAAACGGAGGGCGGCGCCTGACCGCGTCCGCCTCGGGTCCGCGGTGGGCTCACGCGCCGTGCGCGGCGTCGAGGTAGGTCACCAGCGGGCGGGCACCGCGCGCGGTCGCCACGATCTGGTCGACGAGGCCGGGCGACTGCACGTCGGCGTCGGTCAGGGACTGCTGGGCGACGACGGTCTCCCAGCGCAGATAGTCGGCGGCGGGGCCGTCGCGGTGGGCGGCGAACCCGCGCGGCATGGTCGTCAGTTCGTGGCCGAGCGAGCCGATCTCCAGCTCAGCGGCTCGCACCTCGGCGAGCATCGCCTCGAAGGCCTCGGGCCGCTCCGCGATCCGCGTCCGCACCGGCCGGAGGTAGGCCACCGGCGGCCGGTACACGCCCGACGCCACGAACGACGCCCCCGGCTCGACGTGGACGTAGACGAACACCGGGTCCTCCCCGCCGCCGGGCCGGTCGAACGACGCGCCGACGTGGGTCTGGTACGGACGCTTGTCCTTCGAGAACCGCACGTCCCGGTAGATCCGCATGGCCCGTCCGCTCGTGAACGCCGAGCCGTCGGCCGCGAGGGCTCGGCTGGCGCTCTCGACCAGAAGGTCGAGGGTCGCCTTCAGGTGGTCGTCGTAGGTCGCCTTGCGGGGCTTGAACCAGTCGCGCTCGTTGTGGTCGCGGAGCGCGCTCAGAAAGGCGAGCCCCTCGTCGGAGAAGCCGGGGAACGGGGGCGGGAGGAGGTCGTCGAGGCGCATGGAGGTACCGAGGGGCCCGGGTCTACCGGCGAGGGGCCGCGGCGTTCACCCCGACACCGAGGCGGGCGGACCCGGCGCACGGGACGGCTCGTTGACGCGAGGCCTCTCCCCCACGCCCATGCAGTTCGTCCCCTCGAAGAACGTCCTCGGCGGCGACCTCCAGGACTGTGGCCGCGACCCGGTGACGGGCTTCTACCGCGACGGCTGCTGCGAGACCGGCCCCGACGACCACGGCACGCACGTCGTCTGCGCCGTGATGACGGCCGAATTTCTGGCCTTCACCGCCTCGCGCGGCAACGACCTCTCGACGCCCGTTCCGGCGTACCGCTTCCCCGGCCTGTCGCCGGGCGACCGGTGGTGCCTGTGCGTGAGTCGCTGGAAGGAGGCACTGGAGGCGGGCGTCGCGCCGCCGGTCGTGCTGGCGGCGACGCACGAGAAGGCGTTGCGGACGGTATCTCTGGCCGACCTCCAGGCGCACGCCGTCGGTCTTCGGTAGCGTCTCCTCCCGCCTCGGCGCCGAGGCGGGCTACACCAGAGGCACCACGAGCGCGAGAAGGACCGTCGTCGCAAACGCCACGACACCGACGGCGGCCAGCAGCGGCGTCCACGTCTTGAGCGTCTCGACCTCGCTCAGGCCGCCCATCTTGGCGAAGATCCAGAAGCCCGAGTCGTTCATCCACGAGCCGACGAGCGAGCCGCTCGCGATGGCCGTCGCGAGGTAGACCGCGTGGAACGGCAGGTCGACGCCCGCGACCGCGCCCGAGATCAGGCCGACCGTCGTGATCATGGCGACCGTGCTCGACCCCTGGGCGATCTTGAGCAGGCTGGCCGTCCCGAACGCCAGCCCGAGCAGCGCGAACCCGCCTGCGCCGTCGCCCATGAGCGCCGCCAGCACGTCGCCGACGCCGCTCGCGCGCAGCATCGCGCCGAAGGCGCCGCCCGCGGCCGTGATCAGGATGATGACGCCCGCCGACATGAGCGCCTCTTCCACCGAGGCGGCCACCTCGGCCCGGCTGGGGCGTCGCTGCCGGACGTAGACGATCAGCGCCGCCACCGTCGCGAGCCCGAGCGCGAGGTTCGGGTTGCCCAGCGCCGCGAGCCACCCGACCTCCTGGCCCAACGCGGTCGCCACCGTCGACGCGGTGATCAGGACCACGGGCACGACGATCGGCGCCAGCGACGCCATCAGGCCGGGCAGCACGGCCGGCGGGGCCTCGGCCTCGGGGATGCCGGCCGCCTCGGGGTCGTCGGCGTCGGGGAGCGGGAGCGGCATCCGGCGGTCGGCCCACGCGGCGAAGGCGAGCACGGTCACCGTGCACGGGATCGCGATCACGAGGCCGACGCCCATCATCGTCCCCAGGTCGACGCCCAGTTCGGCGGCGGTGACCAGCGGGCCGGGCGTCGGCGGGACGAGGGCGTGGGTCACGACGGCGCCGCCCGCGACGGCCAGCAAGAACTTCAGGTAGTGCTTCTGAGACGCCCGCGCGGCCGACCGCGCCAGCGGCACCAGCAGGTAGAACACGGTGTCGAAGAAGACCGGGATCGAGAGCACGGCGCCGCTGCCCGCCAGCGCTGGCGCCGCGCGCCGGTCGCCGCCCGCACCCGTGAACGAGCGCACGATCCGGTCGGCCGCGCCGCTGTCGGTCATCGCCTTGCCGATCACGGCTGCGAACGCGATCACGATGCCGATGCCCGCCGCCGTCGCCCCGAACGCCTCGGCGACCGCGGCCACGGCTTCGCCGGTCGGCCCCATGGCCAGCAGGCTCACGACCAGCGCCGCCGCCAGCAGCGCCAGGAATGCGTGCACGCGCCCGACGACGATCAGCCCGAGAACGGTCGCCATTCCGAGGGCGAGGATGAGGAGAGGGTGCATGGTCTCAGAAAGGTCAGGGATCGGCCGTCAGCGGGCGACGCGGAGAGGAAGGCTTCCTTCGAGCGCCCGCAAGGGCACGGCGTGCCGTGTCCATCTGGAGGACACCGGGGAGACGGCCTGCGGGTGCCTCATCCCTCGCCTCTACCACCCCAGCCCGCGCGCCGCGACGGGTACGCGCAGGAGCCGGTCCGAGGAGGTCAGGAAGAGCGTCCGCCCGTCCGGACCGCCGAAGGTCACGTTGGCCGTGGCCTTCTCGGTCTCGAGGGTGCCCAGGTAGGCGCCCCCGGCCGAGAACACGAGCACACCGCCCGGACCGGTCGCGAACACGTTGCCCTCGGTGTCGACCGCCATGCCGTCGGGCAGGCCGGGGCGCCCCTCGCGCACCCACGCGGTCGCGTCGAACAGCAGGGTCCCCTCCCCCACCGAGCCGTCGGCGCGGACCGGGTAAGTCATCCAGACGGCCCGCTCGGGGTCCGAGTTGGCGACGACGAGCGTCCGCCCGTCGGGCGAGAGGACGACCCCGTTGGGCCGCGTCAGGTCGTCGACGAGGAGCGTGACGGTGCCATCCGGGTCGATGCGGTAGACGCCGTTGTGGGGCTGCTCCTTCTCAGGTGAGTCGTCGTGGCCGGCGAGGCCGTACGGCGGATCGGTGACGTAGAGCGCGCCCGACGCCGCGAGGACGAGGTCGTTGGGACTGTTGAAGCGGCGCCCGTCGAAGCGGTCGGCCAGCACGTCCTGGACGAACGAGCCGGGGTCGAGGCGGGTGACGGCGCGCGAGCCGTGCCCGGCGAGGAGGAGCCGCCCCTCGGCGTCCAGGATGAGGCCGTTGCTGCCGGTCTCACCGGGCGTCTCGGAGCCGAACGCGCGGCTGGCCGGCCGGAGGTAAACACTCAGCCCGTCGCCCTCGGCCCACCGGTAGACCGTGTTCCGGGGCACGTCTGAGAACAGGAGGTCGCCCTCGTCTGGACGCCAAACCGGCCCTTCGGACCACCAGAAGCCGTCGGCCAGCACCTCGGCTTCAGCGCCGTCGGGGACGAGGGCGCGGAAGGCCGCCGGGTCGCCCGCGGTCGGCTGGGCGGTCACGCAGGCCGACAGGGTGAGAGCGGCAGCGAGGACGAGGCAGCGGAGCACAGCGACACGGGCGAGGGATCTGCCGAGGATACGGCGGGACCGCTTCCACAGCCCCGCGGGTGTGCCGAGGCGGGGCCACTCGGGCTCCGCAGGTGCCTCCCACCTGGCGACGCGTGCGCGCTCAGCCCGGCCTCATCCCACGCGGCCGACCGCCGCGCGCCGTCACTCCCTGAAGCCTCGGTGAGGGGGCGAACCTGTCACGCGGGGGCTCGTGGAACCGGTCGACCCTCCCGACCGACATGGCTGAAGTCCCGACCTCCACTGACACCGTCCGCCTGCAGGTGGCGGGCGCCCAGAACCCCGACGTGGGCAAGGGCGTCGCGCGCATGAGCCAGGAGGCGCTGGCCCAACTCGGCATTGTGCCGGGCGCCATCGTCGAGCTGCGCGGGCCGAAGAACGCGACGGCCGCCATCGCGCTGCCGCCGTACTCCGCCGACGCCGGGCTCGGCATCGTCCGCCTGGACGGCCTGCTGCGTGCCAACGCGGGCGTCGGGATGGGCGACCACGTCGAGATCGCGCCCGCTCGGGTCGCGCCCGCGACCAAGGTGACGCTGGCGCCCGCGCAGCCGGGCGTCCGCCTTCAGGGCCGCGGCCAGGCGCTGCTCCGCACGTTGCTCGGCCGCCCGCTCACCTCGGGCGACACCGTCTCGACGAGCGTCTACCGAAGCCAGCCCGGCCCGCAGGACGGCATCCCGGGCCTGCCGCCCGAGGTGGCCCAGCGGCTGTTCGGCCAGCAGCGCGCGTTCGGCCTCCAGGAGATCCGGCTCATCGTGACCGGCACGGCGCCGCGCGGCATCGTGCAAGTGACGGAGCAGACCGAGATCGAGCTGCTGCCCGAATACCAGGAGCCCAAGAGCGGCGAGACGCCGGTCGGCATCACCTACGACGACATCGGCGGCCTCGGCGACACCGTGGACCAGGTCCGCGAGATGATCGAGCTGCCGCTCAAGCACCCCGAGCTGTTCGCGCGGCTCGGCATCGACCCGCCGAAGGGCGTGCTGCTGTACGGGCCGCCCGGCACAGGCAAGACGCTGCTGGCGCGGGCAGTCGCCAACGAGACCAACGCCCACTTCGCCGTCATCAACGGGCCCGAAATCATGGGCCGCTACTACGGCGAGAGCGAGGGCCGCCTGCGCGAGGTGTTCGAGGAGGCCGCCGAGAACGCACCCGCGATCATCTTCATCGACGAGATCGACTCGATCGCACCTGCCCGCGACGAGTCTGGGGAGGCCGAGCGCCGCGTCGTCGCCCAGCTCCTCACGCTGCTCGACGGACTCGAAGGCCGCGGCAACGTGGTCGTGATCGGGGCTACCAACCGGCCCGACGCCATCGACGAGGCGCTCCGGCGGCCGGGCCGCTTCGACCGCGAGATCGTGATCGGCGTGCCGGACACCCAGGGCCGCCGCGACATCCTCAACATCCACACGCGCGGCATGCCGCTGGCCGAGGGCGTCGACCTGGAGGAGCTGGCGCGGACGACCTACGGGTTCGTCGGCGCGGACCTCGGCGCGCTCGCCCGCGAGGCGGCCATCTCGGCCCTCCGCCGCGTGCTGCCGGACATGGACCTCGACCAGGACGAGATCCCGGCCGAGGTGCTCGACGAACTGATCGTCAAGGACGGCGACTTCGCCGACGCGCTCCGCCGCGTCCAGCCGAGCGCGCTCCGCGAGATCCAGATCCAGGTGCCCAACGTCCGCTGGGACGACATCGGGGGCCTGCAGGAGACCAAGGAGCAGTTGCGGGAGGGCATCGAACTGCCGCTCAAGCACCCCGAGGCATTCGAGCGGCTGGGCATCCGCCAGGCGAGAGGCTTCCTGCTGTTCGGGCCTCCGGGAAACGGCAAGACGCTGCTCGCCAAGGCCGTCGCCCGGGAAGCCGAGGCCAACTTCATCGCCACCAAGTCGAGCGACCTGCTGAGCAAGTGGGTGGGGGAGTCGGAGAAGCAGGTCTCGAAGCTGTTCAAGCGCGCCCGCCAGGTCTCGCCGACGGTCATCTTCATCGACGAGATCGACGCGCTGGCGCCGTCGCGCGGCGGTGGCATGGGGGATTCGAACGTGACCGAGCGCGTCGTCAACACGCTCCTCGCGGAGATGGACGGGCTCGAAGAGCTGCAGGGCGTCGTCGTGATCGGCGCGACCAACCGGCCGACGCTGCTCGACCCGGCGCTCCTGCGCCCCGGCCGCTTCGACGAGATCGTCTACGTGCCCGTGCCGGACGCTGAGGGCCGCCGCCGCATCCTGGAGATCCAGACCGGCCCCATGCCCCTCGCCGACGACGTGGACCTCGGCGCGCTCGCCGAGAAGACCGAGCGATTCTCGGGCGCCGATCTCGAGAACCTGGTCCGCAAGGCGGGCCTGCTCGCCCTCCGCGCCGACCTCGCCACGGAGACCGTCACCGCCGACGACTTCGCGCGGGCGCTGGAGGACACGCGCCCCAGCGTGACGGTCGAGGTGGAGAAGGAGTACGAGCGGATGCGCAAGCAGCTCAAGCAGGAGGACCCGCGCGGCGGTCGTCCCATCGGCTTCCAGATCGCGTCCGCGGACGACGCGGCCTGACCCATGCCGCCTCGGTGGCGCCGTCGAGCGAGCCACCGAGGCGGAGCGCGTCGGACACCCTTCCAGATGGAAGCCCCGGCCAGCCCGTTCCTCTGGAAGCACGCGTCAGAACGACCGTGGGCACCGACGGGCCGTGTCGTACGTTGGAACCGTCATGCACCTCGCTGCCCTCCTCGTCGAAGCCCCCCTGCGGGGGCTTGCCTTGATGGCCGTCCTCCTCTTCGGGGTCGGCACAGGCATCGTGCACGAGGCGCACCACGCGCTCGAGTGGGCCGACGCCCAGACCTCGCATGAGGCGGACCATCACCGGGAGGGCGGAGAGCGAGCCGAGGCGCCGTGTGTCGACGGGGACGCGCACGTCATCGACTGCGCCGTGTGCTCGGGCCTGAGTGCGTTCGCGCTCGGACCGGAAGGCGACGTCGACATCGTGACGTCGGACACCCAGCAGATGGCGGCGCGTGAGGCGTACGCCGACATGCGCCGCGCTGTCAGTCCGGCCCGAGGGCCTCCTGCTGTCGCCTAGCCTCGCCGCATCGCGGTGAGGGATCCCCCGGCCTCGGCCGGTCCTGGCCCGCCGCACGTCTGTGGCGTTTCCGACAGCTCCCATGATGGTCTTCCGCCTTTCGGTGGTCGCACTCGCCCTGCTGGCGAGTACGGCCTCCGCCCAATCTCTCGTCGGCCGCGTGGTCGACGCCGACACCGGCTCCCCGCTTCCGGGCGCCGCCATCCGCGTGCTCGACCGCGGCGCCGCGGCCGATGCCGACGGTCACTTCGCGCTCGCCGGTCTCCCTCCAGACACGGCGACGGTCACGGTCACGTTCGTGGGGTACGCCCCCTGGCGCGAGGTCGTGGACCTGCGCCGGTCCGCCCCGCTCGACGTCCGACTGGCGCCGATGGCCGACGTGCTCGGCGAGGTCACCGTCGCTGCCGACGCGGCGCAGGAGGCGCTCGGCCGGGACACGCGCCCTGTGGGCGTCCTCGAAGGCCGGGCGCTCGACGACGCACGCGGCCAGACCCTCGCCGAGACGCTGGAGGGGCTCAACGGCGTCACGTCTCTCTCGACCGGGCCCACGATCGCCAAGCCGGTCGTCCGCGGCCTGCACTCCGACCGCGTGCTGATCCTGGAGGACGGCGTCCGGCAGGAGGGGCAGCAATGGGGCGGCGAGCACGCGCCCGAGATCGACCCCTTCTCGGCCGGGCGGATCGAGGTCGTGAAGGGGGCGGCGGGCGTCGAGTACGGCGCCGGCGCCATCGGCGGGGTGGTCCGCCTGGAGGCGGCCGACCTGCCCGACCGGGTCGGCCTGGGAGGGCGGCTCTCGCTGCAGGCGTTCTCGAACAGCGGGCAGGGCGCCGGGTCGCTGACGCTGGAGAGCGCCTCGGCGACCGTGCCAGGCCTCGCGTGGCGGTTCCAGGGCTCGGCCCGACGCGCGGGCGACGCGCGGACACCGGACGTGGTCATCCGCAACTCGGCCTTCGCCGAGGCCGCGGCCCATGCGACGCTGGGCTACCAGCGCGGTCCGCTGGAAGTGGACGCGCACCTCCGGCGCTACACCACCGAACTGGGCATCTACCGGGGCTCGCACTTCGGCAACGCGCGCAACCTGGAGGCCATCATCGAGCGCGGCGGGCCGGACCCGGACTGGAACTACGCGTTCTCCTACGACATCGACGCGCCGAAGCAGGTGGTGACGCACGACGTGGCGAGCATCCACGGACACACGACCATCGGCGACGGCCACCACGTCGACGCGCAGTATGCCGTCCAGCGGAACCGGCGGCAGGAGTTCGACGCGCACCGGCCCTACAGCGACTCGCTGGCGGCGCTCGGGGCCACGCCGTCGTTCGACCTGTCGCTCCTGACGCAGTCGGTGGATGTCTCGATCGAGCCGGCACTCGCCGACCGCCTCCGGCTCAAGATCGGCGTGCAGGGACGGACGCAGCTCAACGAGAACGGGGCTTCGGGATTCCTCGTCCCCAACTTCCGGGCGTACGACGGGGGCCTGTTCGCGCACGGCGCCTTCGCTGCGTCGGGCGCGCTGACGCTGGAGGCGGGCGCACGCCTGGACGCCCGCACGCAGCGGGCCTTCCCCTACGACGCCGCCACGCGGTCCTTCGACGACGTCCAGCGGACGTTCCTGGGCGGCGCGGCCGTGGTCGGCGCGATGTACGGAATCGGAGACGCGTGGAGTCTCACAGCGAACGTGGGCAGCGCGTGGCGTCCCCCCAACGTGAGCGAACTGTACTCCTTCGGCGTCCACCACGGGACGGCACAGTTCGAGATCGGTGACCCCGACCTCGGCGTGGAGCGGAGCCTGGACGTGAACGCAACGGTCCGGCACGAGAGCGACCTCGTGAGCGCCGAGGTCTCGGGCTACGTCAACCACATCTTCGACTACATCTACTCGCTGGAGCAGCCCGAGCCGACGGTCACCATCCGCGGCACCTTCCCCACGTACACGACCACGCATACCGACGCCCGCCTCGTCGGGGTCGACGCGACCGTGGACGTGCGGCCGGCCGACTGGCTCGAACTGGGCGCCCAGACCTCGGTGCTCCGAGCCGACAACCTGGACCTCGACGGGCCGCTCTACGGGGTGCCCTCGAACCGTGTCGGCGCGCACGCGCGCGTGACGGCCGAGCGGCTGGCCCGCGTGTCGGGGGCCTTCGCGGAGGTCGAGGTACGGCACGTGGCTCGGCAGGACCGGGTCCAGCCAGGCGCCTACCTCGCCGCCCCCTACCCGCCCGCCTACACGCTGACGGCGATCACCGTCGGCGGCGAGGTGTTGTGGGGACAGACGCCGCTCCGCGTCCAGCTCGGCATCCAGAACCTGTTCGACGTCCGATACCGCGACGCGCTGAGCCGCTTCCGCTACTTCGTCGACGAGCCCGGCCGCAACGCAACGCTGCGCGTCTCGATCCCGCTCGGCTAGGCCACCGCTTTGGCGGGGGACTCGCTCCCGCCAATCCCGGTCGCCGGCCGACAGGCGCGTGTCCTCGGGACGGCGACCTCGTGTTTCATTCCCCCCCTCTCATGCTTACTCCACACATTCTCACGCGCGGCTCCCTCGCGCTGGCCCTCCTGGGGGGCCTCACGCTCAGCGCCTGCGACTCCGGCGAGCCGGATGGTCCTCCCAACGAGGAGGAGCTCATCACGCAGGTGAGCCTCACGCTGACCCCGGTCGGCGGCGGCTCAGCGATCACGATCGTGGCGTCCGACCCCGACGGGGACGGCGCCGGGATCACGTTCTCGCCCTCGGCGCTCGCCCTCTCGCCGGGAACGACCTACAACGGCACGATCGAGCTCCGCGACACGATCAACGCCGAGGACATCACCGAGGAGGTGGAGGAGGAGGCCGAGGAGCACCTCTTCCGCTACACGCTCGCGCCCGCCTCGGCCGGGACGGTGACGATCACCGACACCGAGAGCGACTACTCGTCGGAGGACGAGAACGGCGGCGACTTCGCGGTCGGCCTCACGTTCCAGGTCGCGGTCGCCGCAGGCGCGTCGGGCATCGGCACGCTGGACGCCATCCTCTACCACTTCGACGACGCCCCGAAGCCAGGCTCGGCCGCGACGAGCGACGAGATCGACGTGGACATCGCGTTCCCGGTCGCGTTCGGCAGCGCCGCACGACGGTAGCCGCCGCCGCCCGCCTCGGCGTCCTCCCCGAGGCGGGCGGTCTCAGTTTCATAACGCCTCCGCTTGATCCCGGCGGGAGGCTCGGTACCTTGCGAGTGCCCCTATAGCTCAGTTGGTTAGAGCAGCGGACTCTTAATCCGCGTGTCCCAGGTTCGAGTCCTGGTGGGGGCACAAACAAAACGGCCCGTGCATCGCGCACGGGCCGTTTTTGTTTGAGAGGAGGCTCGAAGGGCCCTCGGCCCTCGCGCCGAGGCAGATCGGAGCGTCCCGCGGGACGCCCCATCCGGCGCGGATTCCGGTGGGGCACGCTGGCAGACTGCCCCACCGGTCGGTCGGTGGCGAGCGCTACTCGGACGGCGTGGCCGTGTCATTCTCACGGTCCACGTCCGGCAGCAGGCCGTCCGGGTCGAGGCGCGCGGACGTGACCGTGCGGCCCCCCGACGCCAGGATGACCGACACCTCGGCGTCGCGCGCGAAGCCTTCCACCGGCACCCCGACGCGGTCCGTCGAGCCGTCGGCGAAGGTGACTTCGATCTCGGTCGGGAACACGAGCCCGCGCTCCTGGCCCACCGTCAGCACGATCACGTCGCCGTCCCGGACGACCGAGCGGAGCGCAGCGTCGTACATGTGGCGCGTGTCGAACCAGCCGCGCCAGAACCAGTCGAGGTCCTCGCCCGAGGCGTCCTCCATGGAGCGGAAGAAGTCGGCCGGCTGAGGATGCTTGAAGGCCCAGCGGCGGGTGTACTCCCGGAAGGCGGCGTCGAAGCGCTCCTGTCCGAGAACGGCCTGCCGCAAGAGCTGGAGGCCATAGCCCGGCTTGCGGTAGCTGTTCCAGCCTCGCTCGGTGTTGTTGAGGTGGTCAGCGTAGGTCAGGATCTCGTCGTCGACCGAGATCTCGTTGGCGAGGAACGTCCGCGCGATGGTTTCGGCGCTCGTGAGCGCGCCTTCGCCGTAGCCCGGCAGCGTCGGGTCGTCGCCCTCGTTGTAGAAGGTGACCCCCGAGGGCCCGTTGATGAACGTGTTGAAGCCCTCGTCCATCCAGGCGTGGCGGCGCTCGTCGGAGCCCACGATCATCGGGTACCAGTTGTGGCCCAGCTCGTGGTCCACGACCCCGAACAGCCCCTTGTGACGGCTGCGGACGGACGAAAAGTGGATCATCGGGTACTCCATCCCGCCGATGTGGCTCGCGACCGAGATCGCGACCGGGTACGGGTAGGGGTACCAGTAGGAGTTGTTGAGGATGGAGGCGCGGCCGTAGCGCGTGGCCTCCTCCCAACCCGGGTTCTCGGCCGTCCCGATGCCCTCCACCGGGTAGGCGCTCAGGATCATCACGTCATTGATGGACCCGTCCTCCTGCGGGACGCGGGCCACGGCGCCGTCCACGAGGAAGGCCTTGGACGAGCCCCATGCCACGTCGCGGACGTTCTCGGCGCGGAAGCGCCACGTCTTGGTGCCCGTCATGGAGGCCGCCGCGTCGCGGTCCGCCTCGGTGACGATGGGGAGCGCGTCGTCGCTGCGGCTGGCGGCGGCCCAGCGGTCGCGCTGCGCGCGCGAGTACACGTCGTCGGCGTTGCGAAGCTCGCCCGTCGCGACCACGGTGTGGCTGGCCGGGACCGTCAGCGTGAGGTCGTAGTCGCCGAAGTTGAGGTAGAACTCGCCCGCGCCGAGGTAGGGCTGGTGGTTCCAGCCGTTCACGTCGTCGAACACGGCGACGCGGGGGAACCACTGGGCGAGGCTGTAGACCGTGCCGTACTCAGTGTCGAGGCGGCCCATGCGGGGCGTGCCCGGCGAGCCCGGGATGACGAACGAGTACGGGATCACCACCTCGACGCGGTCGCCGCCGCCCTCCAGCGGCTCGGGGAGGTCGAGGCGCATCCGCGTGTCGGTGACCCACGGCGTCACGGCGCGGCCGTCGACGGTGACGGTGCCGAGGCGGTAGCCGTGTTCATCGGCGAGCGACGAGGCTGCGCGCCCGGTGACCGGCCCGCCGCGGCTGTCGGTCTCGAACAGGTTCTGCTCCAGGTGGAACCAGAGGTAGTCCAGCGTCTCGGGGCTGTTGTTGGTGTACGTCAGCCGGACGGTGCCGGTGATGGTGTGCGTGGTCTCGTCGAGGCTGGCCGTCAGGTCGTAGTCGGCGCGCTGCTGCCAGTAGTCGGGGCCCGGGCGCCCGCTGCCGGTGCGGATGGTGTTGGCGGCGGGCAGGTCGAAGGGCTCGAACATCTCGACCGGCTCGGGCGCGTTGGCGATGCGGAGCGCCTCCTGCTCGGCCTCGTAGGCCGCGAACGCGTCGTCGTCGCGCGTCGCGCGGATGCCGAGGCTGCGCCCGACGAGGGTGAACGTGCCCTCGAAGGCGTCCGCGCCGTCGAAGGTGGCGACGAGCGTGAACGGCGCCCCTCCGACGGCCGCGACGGAGCCTGCAGCCTCAAAGGTGGCGCCGTCCGCCGAGACGGTGACGGCGGAGAGCGGCGAGTCGATTCCGTTGTTCGTGAGCACGAGCCGTCCGTCGCCGCCGCTGGCGGGGAGCGAAATCAGACCCGTTTCGAACGGGGCTCCGTCGTTGGTGAGGGCGTAGCTCCAGGTGCCGACCGGGCTCTGGGCGAACGCCAGCGGGGTGAGCAGGAGCAGGAGAAGCGGGAGAAGCCGTCGAGTCATCGAGAGAGGTGGGGAGGGGGGGACGCAAGCCGGAGCCATGAGCCTCGGGTCAACGGACCGTCTCTCCTGGTGTTGCAGAAGCCGCAGTCCCGCGCCCCGACCGAGGCGGGCCGTGCGGCCCGTGAAACCTCGTCCGGCTCCCGCTGCCGGGCCCGTGGGCCCGTAGCTTTCTGGGCGAGCGTCCACACCCCCTGCCGATGCCCGCAGACTCCGCCGGAACCCCTTGTAAGTTCCTTTTCGTGACCGGCGGCGTGACGTCGTCGCTGGGCAAGGGAATCGTCTCCGCCAGCCTCGGGCGGCTGCTGGAAGCCCGCGGGTTGCGGGTCACGATCCAGAAGTTCGACCCCTACATCAACGTCGACGCGGGGACCATGAACCCGTTCGAGCACGGCGAGGTGTACGTCACCGACGACGGCGCCGAGACCGACCTCGACCTGGGCCACTACGAGCGCTACCTCGGCGTGCCCATGTCGCAGGCCAACAACGTGACCACGGGCCGCGTGTACTCGGGCGTGATCGCGAAGGAGCGCGCGGGCGCCTACCTCGGCAAGACCGTCCAGGTGGTGCCCCACGTGATCGACGAGATCAAGGGCTGGATGCGGCGCCTCGCCGAGACCGGCGACTACGACGTCATCATCACCGAGGTGGGCGGCACCGCGGGCGACATCGAGAGCCTGCCCTACCTGGAGGCCATCCGCCAGCTGTCGCTGGAGGAGGGCAAGGAGAACACGGCGCTCGTCCACCTGACGCTGGTGCCCTTCCTCGCCGCGGCGGGCGAACTCAAGACCAAGCCTACCCAGCACTCCGTCAAGACGCTCCAGAGCTACGGCCTCCAGCCGGACGTGCTGGTGGCGCGCACCGAGCACCCGCTGCCGGAGGACGTGCGCCGCAAGATCGGCCTGTTCTGCAACGTCGGCCCCGAGGCGGTGATCGAGGCGCTCGACGCCGAGTCGATCTACGAGGTCCCGCTGCTGCTGCGCGAGCAGAAGCTCGACGAGGTGGTCCTCAAGCGCCTCCGCCTCGACGCGCCGCTGGACGTGGACCCGACGCCCGACCTGGAGGACTGGGTCGACTTCCTGCGCCGCCTCAAGAACCCCGAGGGGCAGGTCACGATCGCGCTCGTCGGCAAGTACGTCGAGCACCAGGACGCCTACAAGTCGATCTCGGAGAGCCTGCTGCTGGCCGCGGCCAAGAACGGCGTCCAGGTCGAAGTCCGCAGCGTCCTCTCGGACGACGTGACGGCGGCCAACGTGGCGGACAAGCTGGCGGGCGTCGCGGGCGTGCTGGTGGCGCCGGGCTTCGGCGACCGCGGCATCGACGGCAAGATCGAGGCGGTCCGCTGGGCGCGCGAGGCGGGCGTCCCGTTCCTCGGCATCTGCCTCGGGATGCAGGTCGCCACGATCGAGTTCGCGCGCCACGTCGCCGGGCTGCCCGAGGCGCACTCGACCGAGTTCGACCCCGACAACCCGTCGCCGGTCATCTCGATGATGGCCGAGCAGAAGACGGTCACCGACAAGGGCGGCACCATGCGCCTCGGCGCCTACACGTGCGCCCTCGGCGAGGGCACGCTGGCGCAGGAGATCTACGCCGGGGCGGCCACCGTCCAGGAGCGCCACCGCCACCGCTACGAGGTCAACAACGACCTCCGCTATCGGCTCCGCGAGGCAGGCCTCGTGTTCTCGGGCATGAACCCGGACCGTGACCTCGTCGAGATCATCGAGCTGCCGCAGCCTGACGGTGACGGGGCGCCGGAGCTGGCGCACCCGTGGTTCGTCGGGGTTCAGTTCCACCCCGAGTACCGGAGCCGCGTCCGCGAGCCCCATCCCCTGTTCGTCCATTTCATCGGCGCGGCCGTGGCGCACGCCCAGGCGGGCGGCACCTACGACGAGCCGACGAAGCCCAGCCGCACCCGCCGCGTCCGCCGGGCGACGGCGCGGGTGCTGACGGAGGACGGCTAGAGGGTGGAGAGTCGAGGATGGAAGGGGCACGCGGATGCTCTGGCGTCCGTAGACCTCCCTCGCCCCTCCATTCTCCTCCTCAACAACGGTGCCCTCCCCCTCGTCCATCCCCGACCGCCTCGCCGGGCACGTCCGCGTGCGCGTGGGCGCGCTGCTGTTCGACGACGCCGAGGCGCCGACGGCCGTCCTGCTGGCGGAGCACTCCGGGATCTGGGAGGAGCGGCCGTTCTGGACGCCGCCGGGCGGGGGCGTCGAGTTCGGCGAGTCGCTGGCGGAGGCGCTGCGCCGCGAGGTCCGCGAGGAGACCGGCCTCGACGCCGAGGTGGGCGCGGTGCGGTACGTGCTCGACTTCGTCCGCCCGCCGCTGCACGCGGTCTCGTTCTACGTCGAGTGCCGCGCGCCCGGCCTCGACACGGCCCGCCTCGGAAGCGACCCCGAGCTGCCCGCCGACGCCCAGCTACTGCGTCAGCTCCGCCTGATCCCGTTCGACGAGCTGGACGCGCTCACGCTCTACCCCGAGCCCTTCGCCGGGCGCCTCGCCGCCGACGCCCGCGCGGGCTTCCCCGAGGGCACGGTCTACCTGGGCACGTACCGATGAGCACCCTGCTCCCCGGCTCCCTCGGTCCGGCGAGCCGGCGGCTACGCGTCGTGGCGTGGCTCGCCGGTGCCGCCGTGCTGGTCGCGCTCGGCGCCTCGGCGGCGGACGGTGCCGACCCGGTCGCGCGGGCCCACCTCATCCGCTACATCGGCATCCTGGTGTCGGCCGCGATGGGCGTGGGGGTGCTGCACGTGCTCTACCCGGCGGCGGTGGCGGCGCGACTCCAGCTCTCGAACCCCGGGCCGGAGCGGCTGCTGCGATACCAGCTCGGCCGGTGGCTGCCGCTCGTGGCGCTGGCCGCGGCGCCGGCCGCCGGGATCGCGGGCGCAGACACGCTGCAGATGGCCGAGGGCGTGCTGTCGGTGTTCGCCATCGGGCTGTACGCCTTCGCGCGGACGGCCGCGCTGGGGCCGACCGCGCGCGTGTGGGAGCGCGAAGAAGCCGGTCGGTGGTACCGCGCGGGCTACCAGAAAGCGATCGAGCAGAAGACGCCCTATTTCCGCTTCCAGGTGCCCGATGCGATGGTGCCGGGCCTTCTCCGCACGGGCGAGGTGTTCGTCGTCGGTGCCGTCCTCTCGATCGTGGGCGAGGCGATCGGGAGCGGTCTGGCGACGCTCGTCGCGCCCGTCGCTCTGCTGCTGCTCGCCGCGGCCTTCACGGTCCGCCTCGGGCCGACGTTCGACCGCGCGTTCTGGACCTCCCACGGCGTCTGGGCGGACGCCTTCCGGCAGGTCGAGCAGGTCGACGGCCGCGAGCCGATCCGCGTGGATGCGGTGTACTGGGCGCCGCCGTCGGTCCGTCCGGCGGTGTGGGCGGGGCTGGTGTCGCTGGACCGGCGCCTGCCGCTCGGGCGCCTCGCCGCGCTCGGGCTGGGGCTCGGTGCGCTCGTCTACCTGACCGGCGCGCACGCCGCCGCCGCCGCCGCGCTCGCGCTCACGGTCCTCGGACTCAACGGCGCCATCGCCCTGACCGCCGACGACCACATGCTCCCGGCCGAGGCCACGCGCCGATTCGGAGGGACCGTCCGGTGGACCGTCGCCCGCTTCCTCATGAACGTCCGCTGGCTGCCGCCGCTGGTGGCGGTGCTGCTGCTGCTCGTCTGGCTGGCCGACCTCGGCTGGGCCGCCGTCGGCCTGTGGACGGCCGCCTACCTCCTTGCCGCCGCCGCCAGCGCGGTCGCCGTGACCTCGTTCGCTCGCTTCCGCCTCCGCCGTGCCGTCGCCTGACCTCGCCTCGCTTCTGACCGTCGCCCCGGACCGGCAGCGGTCCCTCGTCGTGGAGGGCGTCACGAAACGGTACCTGTTCGGCCCGATCGTGCTGCGCGACCTCTCGCACGCGTTCGCGCCCGGCACCGCGACCGCCCTCGTCGGGCCGAATGGCTCGGGCAAGTCGACGCTGCTCCGCGTGCTGTCCGCGCTGAGCGCGCCGACGACCGGCACGGTCCGCTACGCCGAGGGGGACGTGCACGACCGACCGCATGCGTTCCTGTCGAGCGTCGGCGTGGTCCACGACCGGCCCGATCTGCCGGGTTACCTGACGGGCGTGGAGACGCTGGAGTGGATCGCGCGCGAGCGCGGCACCTGGGACGCGGACGCGCCCGCACGCCACGCGGCGCTGCTCGACGCGGTCCGCCTCGACGAGCGCCGCGACGCCCTCACGCGGACGTACTCGGCCGGGATGACGCGCAAGACGCAGGTCGCCGCGGCGCTCTGCGGCGCGCCGGCGGTGCTGCTGCTCGACGAGCCGTTTCGCGCCCTCGACACCGAGGCCACCGAGGCGGTCGTGGACCTGCTGGCGGCCTTCCGCGACGGCGGCGGGCTGGTGGTTCTCTCCAGCCACCGCTCCGACCTCTTGGACCGGCTCTGCGACGAGAGGCTGGACCTGGGGAGATAGGGGTCGGGTGGTGCATCTGTACCAGACCAGCAGCCTCGCTCGCCCGTAGGGTGCCACATGACCCGCCTGCTCCGCCCGCTCGTCCTGCTCCTCCCTCTCCTCGCGCTGACCGCGTGCGCGAGCGTCCGCCCGGCCGACGCCGCGCCGCGCGAGTTGGTGGTGCTGGTCCACGGCATGGGCCGCTCGGCGCTGTCGATGGCGCCGATGGCCATCTCGCTGCGGCGCGCGGGCTACCGCGTCCTGAACGTCGGCTACAACAGCCAGGGCCCGAGCGTGGCCGAGATCGGCGCCCAGGTGGACGCCGAGGTAGACGCCGCGCTGGCCGACGAGCCCGCTTCCCGCGTCCACTTCGTGGGCCACAGCCTCGGGACGGTCGTGATCCGCTGGCTGCTCGTCCACGACCCGCCCGAGGCGGCGGGGCGCGCGGTGCTGCTGGCGCCTCCGAACCAGGGCGCCCACTCCGCCGACCGCTGGGCGCGCTGGGTTGGCTGGGCGCTGCCCCCCATCCGCGAGCTGCGGACGACCGGCGGGACGGCCGCTGACCTCGGGCCGCCGCCGGGCGTCGAGGTGGCCGTGATCGCAGGCGAGCGCGACGGCAAGGTGGCCGTCGAGGAGACGTGTCTGGAGGGTGCCGCACACGCCGTCGTGGCCTCGGGCCACACCGTCCTCATGATGCGCCCTTCCGTGATGGAGCGCGTGAAGGGCTTCCTCGCCACGGGCGAGCTGGCGGGCGCCTCGGACGCAGCCTGCGCCGAGGCGCTGGCAGGATGAGGCGATAAGGCCTGCAGCGGGGCCTCTCGCCTCCTCGCGCGCCCCGTCTCTACCCGCCCACCTCGGCGCGCCAGAGGACAGACACGACGTGGTCGATGCCGCGCCCGAGGTGGCGCCGGAAGGTGGAGAAGGGCAGGTCGAGCGCCTCGGCGGCGTCGGCCTGGGTCGGCTCCGGGTGGAGATAGGTCCGGTCGAGCGCACGGAAGTAGCGCTGCTCGCGACCGCCGCGCGCCAGTTCGGCGGCCGCCTCGTCGATGAGGGCGCGGAGGGCCTCCACCGGGTCGCCGCCTCGCTCGCGCACGAGGCGGGCTCGCAGGAGCGGGCTCGCGGCGAGCTGGTGCGGCTGGGCGTACGCCCGGAGGGCGTCTCGGACGGCCTCCGTGAAGGCCTCCTCGGAGAGCACCACCACGGCCTCGCGGGCGGGCGGGGGCGGAGGCTCGGACGGGGCCCGGGACGCCAGGGCATCCAGCCACGCGTGTGGCGGCGTCGCCCGCCAGTCCTTGCCGAAGGCGGCCGGGCCGTCGGGCGCCTCGGCGTCCGGCCAGCGCGACAGCCCGGCGAGACCGAGCACCGCTCCCCAGAGGTCGGCCTCGGTCGTGAGGAGGACCGACGCCGCCAGCCCCGACTCGGTGAGGTAGCGCTCGACGGTGCGCGCGAACACGAGTGCCTGCACGGCCGAGACGCCCTGCCCCGCCTCGGCATCCACCCAGCAGCGGAACAGGAGGGCGGTCTCACCCTCGCGCAGCCGGGAGGACACCGCCTCCCACACGGCTGCCGTGACCGCGTCTGCGGACCGCGCACCGGGGTCGAGATCTTCCAGCGGGAGCGTGAGCAGGAAACCGGCCACCCCGCCGCTACGCGTGTGGTACACCTCCGCAGCCTCCGGCCGTCGGTCCAGCCAACCCGCGACCCGGTCCGCCTCGGCGTCGCCGAGGTGGGTGGCCGCGAGCGCGCGGAGGGTGGGGACCTCACCCTCGGCGAGCGGGACGGCCGCGTCGATCTCGGCATCCGCCCAGGCCGAGCGGAGGCGAGCCAGGAGCGGCCCCGCCACCGGGTGGTGTCGGTACAGGTGGAGGAAGTCGGCGAGGACGAGGTGCCGGGCGCCGGGCGTGGGCGCCGCCTGGAGAGCGTCGGCGAAGAACTGCCGGGCGCGGGCCTGCAGACGCGCGTGGCGCGCGCCATCCCGCCAGCCGAGGTCCGCCTCGACCGTCTCCCGGACGACGTCGTGGAGGGAGACCCCGTCCGCGTCGGAGGTCACGAAGGCGAGGTCGCGGAGCCACGCGAAGAGGGCGTCGGGGTCTGGCCCCGGGTCGGTCGCCTCCAGGAGGGCCGCCAGCAGCGGCACGGTCAGCGAGCGGACGACGGAGGCGGCTTCCAGGGCGGCCCGGTGGGCAGGTGATGGAACGGCCTCCACGAAGCGCGCCAGGAGGTCGGCCAGGAGGTCGGGCGCGTGGGAGGGGTCGAAGGCGGCCGCGCCGGGCTGGCGCGCGTGCTCGGCGGCGAGCGCGAGCGCGAGCGGGTGGCCGTGGGTGAAGGCGAGGACGGGCCCGCACGCCTCGGGCGCGAGGCCGCGCGCCTCCAGGAACGCCTCGGCGTCCGCCCGGACGAAGTTGCGGAGCGGCAGCAGCAGGACGGCGTCGGCGTAGTCGGCCCGCCACTCCGCGGCGGGCCGGACGCGGCCCGCGACGACGATCAGGTCGGTGGCGCGGAGGGACGGCACGAAGCGGCGACGCAGCCACCCGTCGAGGGCCTGGATCGGCTCGAAGGTGTCGACGAGGAGGACGCGCGGACCGTCCCCGAGGGCGTCCAGCGCGGCATGGGCGGCGGCGGCGAACGACGCCGGAGCGGGCTCCACGTCGCGCCCGTCGATCCGAGCGACGCCCCGGCCCGCGGCCACCGCGAGGCGGGCAGCCTCGTCCAGCAGCGCGCTCTTGCCGATGCCCCCCGGCCCGTACACGTGGACCACCGCGACGGGTGAGTCGGCATCGGCGAACGCCGTCGTCAGGCGGCTCCGCTCAGCGGCGCGGCCGACAAACCGGCGGTGACGACGCTGGTCCAGCCGGTCACCTAGCGTTGAGGGAGGCATGCAAATACAGAGAGGCAAATCAGGAGAACCATGACGGAGAGGTGCAGAATACAGGTATCCGACGCGAGAGTCAGGATTCATCCTACGGAAGTGAGCAAGGAATGAACAACCTATGGGCTTCCGCTCCCGGCGATCACCCCCCTACTTAGGGGTCTCGCTTTCCTTTCTCCCTCCTCCCTCTTCCATGAGTCCTTTGCGCACCCTCCTCACGGGGGCCGCGACGGCCGGTCTGATTCTGACTGCCGGCCTGCTCGCCCCCCCGTTCTCTGACGCCTCCAGTCACCGCGAGGCGCCGCTGATCGCCGACGACCCGCTGGCCGACAACACGGACGTCTACGCCTTCCGCGACCCGACCGACGACGGCAGCGTCATCCTCGTCGCCAACTACATCCCACTGTCGCTCCCCGAGGGCGGCCCGAACTACGCCCACTTCGGCGAAAACATCCGGTACGAGATCCACGTCAAGAACCAGACCTCGGCCGGCGCGCTGGGCTCGGCGACCGACGACGTGACCTACCGCTTCACGTTCGAGCAGAACAACGGCGACCCGTCGACCTTCTTCAACATCCGCCTCGGCGCGGAGAACCTCAACACGAGCTACACGCTCGAGAAGAGCACCAACGGCGGCCAGTCGTTCACCACGATCGTGACCGACGGCCCGACGCCGCCGGCGAACATCGGGCCCCGCTCC
This sequence comes from Rubrivirga sp. SAORIC476, assembly GCF_002283555.1. Lineage (NCBI taxonomy): Bacteria > Pseudomonadati > Rhodothermota > Rhodothermia > Rhodothermales > Rubricoccaceae > Rubrivirga > Rubrivirga sp. SAORIC476. Next base: position 1,563,278 of record NZ_MVOI01000003.1, read on the forward strand.
ATCGAGTCGGGCGCAGGCCTCGGCACGACCTACGAGCAGCTCACGCAGTCGGCCGTCGTCCAGGCGTCCACGGGTGAGACCGTCTTCGCCGGTCCTCGCGACGACCCGTTCTTCGTCGACCTCGGCGGCATCTTCGACCTGGGCGGCGTCCGCTCCCAGTTCGGCAGCGACGCCTCCAACCCCGACAACGCGCGCGACGCCGTGGCGGGCTTCAACACGCACTCGCTCGTCATCAAGGTGCCGATCGAGAACCTGCAGAAGGACGGCCAGACGGTCGACCAGGCCGAGTCGATCCTCGACCCGAACTACGTGATCGGCGTCTGGGCCTCGGCCTCGCGCCGCCGCGTCCGGACGCTCTCCGCGGACCCGGCCAACCCGAAGCCCATCGAGACGGGCCCGTTCGTGCAGGTCTCCCGCCTCGGGATGCCGCTGACCAACGAGGCCATCATCCCGATCGGCCAGAAGGACTACTGGAACTACACGTCGCCCTACTCGCAGGCCGAGCAGGACTTCATCCAGTACTTCGCCAACCCGGAGCTGGGCCTCTACATGGGCAACGGCCAGTTCGGAGCCGCGGTGCCGGGCCTGAGCGACCCGCTCAAGATCCAGGCGAACTCGCTCGCGGGCGTCTTCGGCGACCTCGACGGCGACGGCTCGGCGGGCTTCAACTTCAACACCAACTTCGTCGACGGCTCGACCGACTTCGACGGCGTCTACGACATCGTCGAGGCCATCGTGGCCGGCGACGTGCCGGCGGAGTTCGTGGCCGGGACCGCCTTCGACGACAGCATCGCGCCGCTCCGCCCGCTGGGTGACGGCAGCGTGACCGCGCTCGCCGGTGACAACCAGCCGCGCCTCGTGGACGTGTTCCCGATCTTCTACTTCGGCGTCCCGAACCTGGCCCCGTACCAGCTCGTGACCGGGAAGACGGGCGGCAACCCCCTCACGCAGGGCAAGCCGTTCATCCACAACTTCCTGCCCGTCACCAGCGTGCCGGGCGACGGCCTCTACGGCGGCGACATGCTCCGCCTGAACATGGCCACGCCGACGACCGACCGGTCCTCGGAGGAGTTCACGAACTGGGCCCGCCTCGGGCTCATCCGCGCGGCGGCCATCGGCCTCACCGTGCCGGACTTCGCCAACACGAACGTCGAGTTCATGCCTCACATGGACGGCTTCCCGAACGGGCGCCGCCTGGAGGATGACGTGACCGGCATCGCGCTCCAGGCCGTCGGCGGGCTGGTGCTCACCGCGGTCGGCGTCCTCGAGGACGACTTCACCGGCAGCGACTACGCCGACGGTGGCCTGATCACGCCGCGCACGCTCACCGAGCTGGCCTTCCTGGCGGGTCCGACGCAGAACGACCTCCCGATCCGGAGCGACTTCCCGTTCCTCGCCAACCCGCACAACGGCTACGACTACGTGAAGCAGCTGACGGCCTCGGCGCCGGCCGCCAACTTCCCGACGTCGAGCGGCATCGGTGTGGGTGCCCCCTCGGGCCTGATCCTCGATCAGAGCTTCCCGAACCCGGCCGCCGCCACCTCGACGGTCCGGTTCCAGCTGCCGCGCTCGGGCACGGTCCGCGTGGACGTGTACGACGTCCAGGGCCGCCGCGTCCAGACGCTGGCCGACCGCCAGTTCCAGCCGGGTACCCACGACCTGCCGTGGAACACGACCTCGCTGGCCGCGGGCACCTACCTCTACCGCCTGATGGTGGACGGGGAGCTGGTGGCCACGAAGCGAGCGACCGTCGTCCGCTAGCGGACCCGTAGGACTCCGCCGACGACTCCCGGTCGTCGGCAACTCCAGGGGGGGCGGGGTGTAACGCTCCGCCCCCCTTCTTTCGACCGTCTCGTCTCCCTGGCTCCTCTCTTTATGTCTTCCACTACCGCCCGTCTCCTGGCCCTTGGCCTCGTGGTCGCCGCCGTCGCCGTGGTGGCGTTCGTGTGGCTCTCCCGCGAGCCTGCCCCGCTACCGCCGGACCGTGCCCAGATCGCCCCCGGCGACACCTTCGACGACGCCGAGGCGGCGGTCGACTACTACCGCGCGGTACTCCGCCGCGAGCCCGAGGCCGTCGAGCCGCGGGTCCGCCTCGCGCACGCGCTGCTCCAGCTCGGCACGGAGCGCGGCACGCAGGGCGAGACCATCCCCGAGGCGCGCGAGCTGCTGGCAGAGGCCATCGAGCGCGAGCCCGACCACTACTACGCGCGGACCCTCCAGGCGTCGCTCCTCAACGTGCTCCACCAGTTTGAGGCCGCCCGCGACCTGTCGCGCGACCTGCTGGAGGACTACCCGTACCACGCCTACACACACGGCACGCTCATCGACGCGCTGGTCGAGCTGGGCGAGTATGACGAGGCCGTCGAGGTCTCGGACCGCCTCCAGGGCCTGAAGCCCGGCCTGCCGGCCTACTCGCGCGCCAGCTACATCCGCGAGCTGTACGGCGACACGCCGGGCGCCATCGACGCGATGCGCCTCGCGGCGGACGCCGGGGCCTCGGGCCGCCCCGAGCGCGCCTGGGCGCTCTACCAGCTCGGCTCTCTCTACCTCGGCGACGCCAAGCCCGACACGGCGGCCTTCATCTACCAGGGCATCCTCGAAGAGCGGCCTGGCTTCGCCCCCGCCCTCGCCGGGCTGGGCCACGTCGCCCTCGTCCGCGGCGACGCCGCCGAGGCGGTCCGCCAGCTCGAAGAGGCGCGGGCGCTCCAGCCGCTGGAGATGATCGACGAGTTGCTCGTGGAGGCCTACACGGCCACCGGAGACACTCGCAAGGCCGACGCCGCCACCGAGCGCGTCCACCAGGCCCTGCTGGCGGCCCGCGAGATGGGCGAGGTGGTGGACATGGAGGAGGCGGACTTCCTGGCCGACCAGGACCGCGACCTCGACCGCGTCCTGACGATGGCGCGCGAGCAGCAGGCCCGCCGCCCCGGCCACCTCCACGCCAACGAGACGTACGCCTGGGCGCTCATGAAGACGGGCGACGCCGAGGCGGCCATCCCCTACATCGAGCGCGCGATGCGCCTCGGCACGGGCGACGCGATGGTCCACTACCGCGCCGCGCGCATCTACGAGGCTGCCGGGCAGACCGCCGAGGCGGCCCGCCACCTGCAGCTCGCGCTGGACGGCCACCTGGAGGTCGAGAGCCCGAGCACGGCCGCCGAGGCGCAGACGCTGCTGGCGTCGCTCGGCACCGGTGCGACGGTCCGCGCGACCAGCGCCGCGCGCTAGCGATGGCCCGCCGCCCGACACGCCGTCCCCTCACCGCCCGCGCCCTGCGCGTGGGCGCGGTGGCGCTCGTGGTGGCAGGCTACCTGGTGGCCTTCGGCACCACGCCGACCGGGCAGGGCTGGACGCTCCTCCCCCACCTCGCGCTCGACCCCGGCCTGCCGCTGGCTGCGCCGACGCTCGTCGTCGAGCAGCCGCAGGAGGGCCCGGCGTTGACGACGTTGCGCCCGGAGGCGACGGACGACCCGGAGGACGCGAGCGAGCACGTCCGCGCGACGCTGCCCGTGATCCACGCGGGCCTGCGGGGAGCCGACGGACGCCGTGCTCACGAGGGCGTGCTGCACGCTCACGACGCGCCGGCGCCGGAGCCGTCCGTGCCCCCGACGCTGTCGCTCGACAAGCACCGGGTGCCGGCGCCGACGGCGGTGCCCGCTCCCCCCGCCTCGGTCGCCGCCGTCGACGAGCCGCCCGAGGCCGGAGCGTCCGTCGACCGCACCGTAGAGACACCCCCACCGATCGGGCGGAGCTGAGCCCGTCCACCGGTGAGTGGATGGGACTCGATGGCCGGAGCGAGGTGCTTCGGCCCGATGCCGGGCGACGTGCCCGGCCAAACGATCTGTGCCCGGACGCCCGGGCGCGACGCCCCTCCCTACCCGATCTCTCGACCGATGCCTCTCTCTCTCCGCCGCCTCACGCGGCTCCTCTCCCTCTCCCTCCTACTCTCCGGGAGCGCCCTCGCCCAGGCCACCGGCACCCTCGCCGGCGTGGTTCTCGACGCCGACACTGGCGCCCCGCTGGCCGCCGCCAACGTCTCCCTGCCAGACCTCAACCGCGGGGCCGTCACCGACGCTGAGGGCCGGTTCTTCCTCGATGCCGTGCCCATCGGCACGCACGTTCTCCGCGCCTCGACCGTCGGCTACGAGGAGGCCCGGCATACCGCCGACGTGGGGGCGGACGCGACGACGCGCGCCGTGCTCCGACTCGCCGCCATCGACATTCGAATCGGCGAGGTGGTCGTGGAGGGGCGCGCCGTCAACCTGGTCGGCACCGCCGGGAGCGCGTCCGAGGGGCTCGTCGGGCAGACACAGCTGGCGCAGCGGCCGCTGCTGCGCGTCGGCGAGGTGCTGGAGACGATCCCGGGCGCCATCGTGACGCAGCACAGCGGGTCGGGCAAGGCGAATCAGTTCTTCCTGCGCGGCTTCAACCTGGACCACGGCACCGACTTCGCGGCGTCCGTCGAGGGCGTCCCGCTCAACCTGCCGACGCACGCGCACGGCCAGGGCTACCTCGACCTCAACTTCCTGATCCCCGAACTGGTCGAGGAGGTCGCGTTCGCGAAGGGGCCGCAGGGTGCCTCCGGCGGCAACTTCTCGACGGCGGGCCGGGCCGACATCCGCCTGGTGCGCCGCCTCGACGCGCCGCTCGTGCAGGCCGAGGCGGGCTCGGACGAGACGGCCGCCGCGCTCGTGGCCGGGTCCGCCTCGGTCGGCGACGGCACCATCCTGGGGGCCGTCCGCGGGCAGGTCACCGACGGCCCGTGGGTCAACCCGGAGAACGGGACGCTGCTGAGCGGCATGGCCCGCTACACGACGGGCACCGCGCGCGACGGCGTGTCGCTGACGGCCCTGGCCTACCACAACGACTGGGACGCGACCGACCAGATCGCCAGCCGCGCCGTGCCCGGCCTCTACGACCGCTTGGGCACCGTCGACCCGACGGTCGGCGGCACCACGAGCCGCGCCACGTTGGTCGGCCGCTGGACGCGGACCTCCGACACGGGCGACGCGACGCGGGCGACCGCCTACGCGGCGTTCTACAGTCTCAACCTGTTTTCCAACTTCACCTACTTCCTCGACGACCCCGACCGCGGCGACCAGTTCGAGCAGGAGGACCGCCGCGTCTATGGCGGCGCCGACCTCGCGCGCGACTGGCGGATTGCGGGGCTCGGGCGGAGCAGCCGCGTCACGCTGGGCGCGGGCGTCCGCCACGACCAGATCCTGGGCGTCGGGCTCTACCGGACGCAGGCCCGCGAGCGGATCGGGACTGTCCGCGACGACGCCGTCACGGAGACGAACGCGGGCGTGTACGGCGAGGTCGAGACGCGGTGGACCGAGGCCATCCGGACCACACTCGGACTGCGCGGCGACGCCTTCCGGTTCGACGTGGCGAGCGACCAGGCGGCCAACTCGGGCACGCGGACGGCGGCCCTCGCGAGCCCGAAGGCGGGACTCGTGCTCGGGCCGTGGGCGGATACCGAAGTCTACCTGAACGCCGGGCTGGGCTACCACAGCAACGACGCCCGCGGCACCGTCATCACGGTCGATCCCGCCTCGGGCGCGGCCGTGGACCCGGTCGACCCGCTGGTGCGGACGCGCGCCGCCGAGGTGGGCGTCCGCACGGCCGCCGTGGCCGGGCTGCAGTCGACGGTCTCGCTGTGGGCCATCGGGCTCGACTCGGAGCTGGTGTTCGTCGGCGACGCGGGCGGGACCGAGGCCAGCGACGCCAGCCGCCACGTCGGCGTGGAGTGGGCCAACTACCTCGTCGCCACGGACTGGCTCCAGCTCGCCCTCGACGTGGCGCTGACGCGCTCGCGCTTCCTCGACGTGCCCGAGGGCGAGGACCGGATCGAGAACTCGCTCGGCCGTGTGGTCACGGGCGGCGTGTACCTCGGCCGCCCCGACGGCTGGATGGCGAGCCTGCAGGTCCGCCACCTCGGCCCCCGCCCGCTCACGGCCGACGGCGCGGTGACGGCCGCGGCCTCCACGCTGCTCGGCGCGAAGGTGGGCACCCGCGTCGGGCGCGTCGCGCTCTCGGCCGACGTGCTGAACCTGCTCGACTCCGACGCCGCCGACGTGAGCTACTTCTACGCCTCGCGCCTGCCCGGCGAGCCCGCCGCGGGCGTGGACGACCTCCACATCCACCCCGTCCCGCCGCGGAGCGTCCGCCTGACGGCGTCGGTGCGGCTGTAGCCCCTCAGAGCATCCGCCTCGGCACCGAGGCGGGCGCTACCGGAACAGCACCTCGTCCACGACCTCGCGGCCGAGGTGCTCGTTCATCCGCACGCGCCATGCGTCGCGCTGGAACTGGAGCTGCTGGCGCCACGGCGCCGAGCGGACCTTGACGTAGAGCGTCCCGTGCCGCATCCAGACCTGCTCGGTGACGCCCGCGATGGCCTCGCCCGCGAGGATCGGCCACGCCTCGACCGCCCGCGCGGCGTCGAACCGCTCGCGGTAGCCGTAGCGGTCCACGAGGTCCGACAGGACGGCGCCGAGCGGCTGGGGCTGATTCTTGGAGGCCATCGGGGGATGGAGGATCGGGCAGGGGGGCCGAAGGGTACCGCTTCTCGGACGCCCCGCCTACCCGCGCGTCGCGAGGTGCCACAGGAAGCCGACCTCGTCGCTCGACGTGACGCCCAGCGCGATCAGCCCCACGACGGCCAGCAGGAACGGGAGCCCGAACCCGAGCAATACGGCGCGGGCGGGCGGCGCGTAGGTCACCGCCTGGAGATCCCACATCATCTTGTAGCCCGCCACGACCTCGATCAGCAGGCCGACCCCCAGGACCGTCGGCGCCAGGACGGTGGCGAGGCCCGCGTCGATGCTGCCGAGCAGGAGCGACACCACCATCAGCGGGAGCCAGCCCCAGCGGCACCACACGGCCAGCGAGAGCGCCTGCGCCGGGCGCAGCCGCCGCCGTCCCGTCACGACGTTCAGCCAGATGATCGTGAGCAGCAGCCACGCGCCGTACGCAAGCGCGAGGACGGCTACCAGCGTCAGCGGCTGGCCGAGCAGACCCGTCAGCCGCGCCTGCCCGTCGAGCGACCACGACGCCGTGGCCGCGACCAGCGCGTCGGTCCGCGCCAGCGCCCGCAGCGCGGACGTACCGACGACGCCGGCCGACAGGGCCAGCGCGACGGCGAGGCCGGAGGTCTCGAAGGCCGACAGGTCGAACCCGCGCTGGACGGCTTCGCGGTACAGGTCGCGGCGGCCGAAGTAGCGCGGCGCCATCGAACTGAGGCGCGGCGCACCGGCGTAGAACAGCCCGAGGCCGAGCACGAGCCCCCACCCGATCAGCAGGAGCGGCGACGCGCGGCGCTCCTGCCGCGCCTCAGAGCCCGCGTCGAACGCGAACACGCGCTGGGCGCCCGTCCAGAAGCCGCTCGCCACGCGGAGCGCGGGACGCGGCTCGTCGCCCTCCCCCAGCAGGCCGAAGCGCGTGCCGGTGACCTCGGAGCGCTGGTCGCGCTCGATGCGGTCGGCGTCGGCGTCGCGCCAGCGGTAGACGAACGCAGCAGCGGGCGGGTCGGAGAGGCCGAGGAGGTCCCCGAAGACGTTCTCGAGCGTGCGCGCCTGGGCGGCCTCCGTGCCGAGCGTGCGCCAGCCCCCCGGCTGCCCGGGCCGGACGCCCACGCCGAACGAGGCCAGCCCGACCGGCGTGTCGCGGCGGGCGCGCCACCGGCGAAGCGTCTCCACGGGCGCGCTCTCCCGGGCGTCCACCAGCACGAGGTCCACGGTCTGTGCCGCGCGGTCGTCCTCGACGAACCGGCTCACGTAGTACGTCCTCGTGCCCGGCGCCCCGCGGTCGTGCGCCAGGGCCGTCAGCGCCTCGAAGTAGGGGCGGACGCGCGGGTCGCTCGTGTCGGACGACTGCGCGAGGCCGAAGTGACGGGCCGCCGGGTAGGGACGGGCGCGGTCCAGCGCCTCCGTCAGCAGGCGCGTGGCGTCACGGGTGCGGCGCAGGAGGAAGGCCGCGGGGAGTCCCTCCACCGGCAGGTCCTGCCAGAGGGCGATCCCGAGCCGGCTGGCGGCGTCCAGCACGGCCGTCTCCGCGATCAACTCCGTCCGCACGGCACGGACGCCCACCTGGTGCATGGCCTCCAGGTCGGCGATGGCCGCCTCGGCGTCGCTGGGGGCACTCCAGACGACGCCCGCCAGCGTGGGGTCGAGCGGCGGAAACGGGCCCCGAGGCACCGCGACCGAGGCAGGCACGGCGGTCGAGTCCGCGACGGCGACCGAGTCGGCCGACGGTGCGCCCGAGGCCGGCTGCGCGGATCGGGGCGCCTGAGCCGCCAGCGGCGCCACGGCGAGCACGGCCGCGAGGGCGAGGACGGAGAGCCGGAGAGTCGTCAGGATCGGCACGGACATGGGGAGGTCGGCCGAGAGTACGCACGGCCCGCCCTCGCGTTCGCCATGCCGGCCAGACAGAAGAGGCCCCGCCGGGCGGAGAACCGGCGGGGCCTCAGGACAACCCTGGCGAAGTTGTCCGGGGGGATCGGTGCCGCCCCGGCCCAGAGGATCGGGACGGCGGGTGTCAGGGGTCCGTCACACCGAGCGACGCCACGAGAACGTCGGCGGCGGGCGGCTCGTGCCCTAGTCCATCATGCGACGGAGGAAGGCGGGCACGTCGGTGTCGTCCTTGTTGATGCGCTCGCGGCGCGGCGTGCCAGGCGGCGTCGGGAGCGGGCGGATGTTGCCGGGCCGCGGGGCCTCGCCAGTGCGCCCTGAGACCTCCTCGTCCTCGCGCGACCGATGCGGCTGCGGCGAGCGGCGCTCGTAGGCGGGCACGTCGAGCGTGCGCAGGTTGTCCTCGCCCTTGTAGGGCGGGGCGCCGTCGCCGGTGCCGAGCACCACACGCGGGCGCGCCTCCGGGACCTCGTCTTCCGCGCCCCGCGCGGCCTGGTCGAAGCCCGTCGCGATGACCGTCACGCGGAGGGCGTCGCCCAACGTCTCGTCGATGACCGTGCCGAAGATGACCTCCGCCTCGTCGCCCGCCTCCATCTGGATGACGGAGGTGGCCTGGGTCGCCTCGCGGACGCCGAGGTCGATGCCCGCCGTGATGTTGACGAGCACGTTGCGGGCGCCCGAGATCGAGATACCGTCCAAGAGCGGGCTGGAGATGGCCTCCTTGGCCGCGCGCCCGGCCCGGTTGTCGCCACTCGCGATGGCGCTCGACATGAGCGCCGTGCCACCGTCGAGCATCGTCGTGCGGATGTCGGCGAAGTCGAGGTTGATCAGGCCGTGGACCGTGATCAGCTCCGAGATGCCACGCGTGGCGTTGTAGAGCACGTCGTCGGCCATCTCGAAGGCCTCCACGAGCGTCGTGTCGTCGTCGGCGACGTCGAGCAGGCGCTCGTTCGGGATCACGATGAGCGTGTCCACGACCTCGCGGAGCGCCTCGATGCCCTGCTCGGCCATCCGGGAGCGCTTGCGCCCCTCGGCGGTGAACGGCTTGGTCACGACGGCCACCGTCAGGATGCCCATCTTCTTGGCCATCGCGGCCACGACGGGCGCCGCGCCGGTGCCGGTGCCGCCGCCCATGCCGGCGGCCACGAACACCATGTCGCAGCCGTCGAGGGCCTCCTGGATCTCGCGCTCGCTCTCCTGCGCCGCGCTCGCGCCGACGCTGGGCCGCGCGCCCGCGCCGAGGCCCTTGGTCAGCCCGCGGCCGACCTGGATCTTGCTGGGCGCCTGGTTGGCCTGGAGCGCCTGGGCGTCCGTGTTGATGGCGACAAACTCGACGCCGTGGATGCCCTTCGTGAGCATGTTGTTGACGGCGTTGCCGCCACCGCCACCGACGCCGACGACCCGAATGAGGGCCGTGTCTTGCGCGTCGTCGTCAAACGTGAATCGGGTGCTGAAATCGTCCATGAGTTCCCTCCGGGATGGGGTGTCTTGCCAGGGTTGGGTGGGATCGTCGGCAGGACAACCGGTAAGGTACCGGCTCCGCAGCCCTGCCGACGAGAGGTGTGGATAAAGGAGGCTAGAGTTCGTCGAACCAGCTCCGCATGCGACTGGCGATCTTGTTGACGAGCCCGTCGGGGTCCGAGTCGTAGCCGTCCCCATGTGCCTCTGCGGGCAGGCCAGGGGCGTCGGCAGCCATCGCCAGCGGGGTGGCCGGCTCGGGGTCGGCGGCGAGGAGCGAGGCGCCGCGACCGGCGCCGGTGCGCAGCCCGTGCAGCACGAGGCCGACGCCCGTCGCGTACTTCGGGTCGTCGACTTCCTCGACCAGCCCGCCGGCCAGGCCGAGCGGGCGGCCGACGCGGGCCTCCAGGCCGAGGATCTCGGCAGCCAGTTCGGCGGTGCCGGGGATCAGCGCGCCGCCGCCGGTGAGCACCACGCCCGCCGAGAGGTGGCGGCCGTAGCCGGAGCGCTTGATCTCGATGGCGACGAACTCCAGGATCTCCTCCAGCCGCGGCTGGATGATCTGCGCCAGCGTCGACTGACCGATCGACTTGTCGGGCCGACCGCCGATGCCAGGGATCTGGATCTCGCGGTCCTCGGCCACCATGTCGACCAGCGCCACGCCGAACTCGTGCTTGAGGCGCTCCGCCTGGTCGTGCAGGATGCCGAGGCCCTTGCGGAGGTCGTCGGTGACCTTGTTGCCGGCCACGGCCACCACGGCCGTGTGGCGGATCGTCTTGTCCTCGAAGATGGCGATGTCGGTCGTGCCGCCGCCGATGTCGACGAGCACGACGCCGACCTCCTTCTCGTCGTCGTGGAGGACGGCGTGGCTGGACGCCAGCGGCTCCAGCACGATGTCGTCGACGGCGAAGCCCGCCTTCTCGATGCAGCGGTACACGTTCTTCGCCGCGCTCACGAGCCCGGTGATGATGTGCACGTTCGCCTCCAGCCGGACGCCGCTCATGCCGATCGGGTCGGCGACGCCGTCCTGGCCGTCCACGATGAACTCCTGCGGCAGCACGTGCAGGATCTCGCGGTCGGCGGGCATCGCGACGTGCTTGGTGTCCTCCAGCAGGCGGAGCACGTCGTTGCGGTCGATCTCGCCGCCCGAGACCGTGATCACGCCCCGGCTCTGGAAGCTCTGGATGTGGTCGCCCGCGATGCCGACGACGACGGACTGGACCTCGACGCCGGAGGCGTGCTCGGCCTCGGCGATGGCCTTCTTGACGGCCTCGACGGTCTTGTCGATGTTGACGACGACGCCGCGGTTGAGGCCTTCGGACTCGGCCACGCCGACGCCGCGGACGTGGATGCGGTCGAGGTCGTCGGCCGACGCCACGACGGCGCAGATCTTGGTGGTGCCGATGTCGACGCCGACGACGACGCGGTCGCCGGTGGAGGGGGTGCGGTCCGGGTGGGGCATGGTGTTGGGGGAAGCGTGAGTTAAGCGGAGGGCGTCGCGGACGCCGCCGGGGCCTCAGCCGAGGCGGGCGGGGTCGCGGTCGAGTCGGGGGGGACGGTCGGGGCGTCGGGGTCGGCTTCGCGCGTCACGACCTGCCCGCGGAAGCGGAGGTCGACGGTCTCGAAGCGGACCTCGGGACGAGGAAGGATGGCCTGGTCCCAGAAGGCACGCAGGCGTCGGAGCTGGTCGGCCGTGTCGCCGGTGGGATCGAGGCGGACGGGGAGGCTGCCGTGCTCGGCGACGGGCGTCGTCCAGAGCGTCGCGCGGCGGCCCCACTGGACCTCCGACACGAGCGCCTGGGTGGCCTCGTCGGCGCGGTCCAGGGCGGCGAGGAACGACCGGAGGTGGTCGCTCGCGACGGGCTGCGCGGGGTGGTACGGCGGCGCACCGGTGAGCACCGGCACGTCGAACAGCGCGGGCGAGGCCGCGGCGACGGGCATCGCGAAGCCCTCCGCGTCGAGGAAGTGGCTCGGCCGGCCGGTCCCGTCGAGCACGAGCACGACCGGCACGCGTTCCTCGACCGCGATCCGCAGCGTCCCCGTCGGCAGGCGGCGGACCGTGGCGGACTCGACCCACGGATGCCGCTGTGCGCGGTCGGCGATGAGGGCGGGCGAGAGCGAGAACAGCGCCACCGAGTCCGGGACGGCATGCGTGAGCGCGACCACCTCGGCGGTGGGCGCGTGGACGGCCCCGGCCACCTCGACCCGCTCCAGCGGGAGGGTCCGCTGCCAGATCCAGGCGGCACCGAGCACGAGCACGAGCAGCGTCCCCCCCACGATCCGGAGGAGCTTGCGCCGCCGTGCGATCCGCTGCTCTTTGGTCCGCGTGGCCATCAGGAGACCTCGGGGGTGGTGGTGTGGACGGCCTCCAGGAAGGCCTCGCCAAAGCGCCACACGTCGCCCGCGCCCATCGTGACGACGAGGTCGCCGGGGCGGACGAGGCTCTGAAGGTGCGCCGGGAGCGCGCCCTTCTGCGACACGTAGTGGACGTCGCGGTGGCCGAACTGGCGCGCGAGGTCGGCGACCATCTGGCCCGAGATGCCCTCGATGGGCTCCTCGCGGGCCGGGAAGATGTCCGTCACGACCAGCACGTCGGCGTCGTAGAAGGCGTTGGCGAACTCGGCGGCGAGGTCGCGGGTGCGGCTGTAGAGGTGGGGCTGGAAGACGGCCACGATGCGGCGATCGGCCCAGCCCTTGGCGGCGGCGGCCAGCGTGGCCTCGATCTCGGTCGGGTGGTGGGCGTAGTCGTCCACCAGGAGCACGGTGCCCGTCTCGCCGTCCTGCGTCAGCGGCGCCTCGCCCTTGACCTGGAAGCGGCGGTCGACGCCCGCGTACTGGGAGAGCCCCTCGGCGATGGTCTTGAACGGCACGCCCAGCTCCAGCCCGACGGCCACGGCCGCGAGCGCGTTGCGGACGTTGTGCAGGCCCGGCGCGTGCAGCGTGATGCCGCCCAGCCGGTCGGTGCCCTCGAACACGTCGAACTGCGTCGTGGCTGCCACCTGCTCGATGTTCTCGGCGCGCAGCGACGCCTGGCGGCTCGTGCCGTAGGTGCGGACGGGCCGGTGGATCCGCCCGAGCACGCTCCGCACGTTCTCGTCGTCGAGGCACAGGATGGCGGCGCCGAAGAACGGGACCGAGTTGGCGAACTGGACGAAGGCGTCCTTGATGTCCTCCAGGTCCTCGTAGATGTCGAGGTGGTCCGCCTCAATGTTGGTCACGACCGCCACGATGGGCGCCAGCCGGAGGAAGGTCCGGTCGTACTCGTCTGCCTCGACCACGATGATCTCGCCGCCGCCGGAGACCGCGTTCGAGCCGAACACGGCCACCTTGCCGCCGACGATGATGGTAGGGTCCAGCCCGGCGTGCTGCGCCATCAGGCCGACCATCGTGGTGGTGGTCGTCTTGCCGTGCGTGCCCGCGATGCCGACGCCGCGCTTGGCGCGCATCAGCTCGCCGAGCATCTCGGAGCGCTTGATGATGGGGATGAGCCGCCGCATCGCCTCGGCCGTCTCCGGGTTCTCCTCCGGGTGCTTCACCGCCGACGAGTACACGACCACGTCGGCGTCGGCGACGTGCTCGGCGGCGTGGCCCTCGTGCACGACGGCGCCGAGCGACTCCAGGCGCGCGGTCACGTCGCTCTTCTTGAGGTCGGAGCCGGAGAGCAGGAAGCCCCGGTTGATGAGCACCTCCGCGATGGACGACATCCCGATGCCGCCGATCCCCACCATGTGGATCCGGCGGACGGTGCCCATCTCTCCCAGTTTGCGGATCTCGGTCATCGGGTCGGGGCGGCGTCCGCCAGGGCCACGACGGCCTCGGCGATGGTGGTGGCGGCCTCGGGCCGCGCGATGGCGAGGGCGGCCTCGGTCATGGACTGGCGCGCGGCGGGGTCGTGGAGGAGCGGGACGACGACGGCCTCGAACTGGCTGGCGAGGTCGGGCTCGGGCAGGAGCACGGCCGCGCCGGCCTCGGAGAGCGCGAGCGCGTTCTTGGTCTGGTGGTCGGCGGTCACGTTGGGGCTCGGCACGAGGACCGACGGCGTGCCGGTGACGGCCAGCTCCGAGCAGGTGATGGCGCCCGAGCGGCACAGCGCGAGGTCGGCCGCGGCGTAGGCGAGGTCCATCCGGTCGAGGTAGGGGACGAGCCGGAGGCGCGGGTGGTCGGGGACGGCCGCCCGCAGCGTGTCGTAGTAGCGCTTGCCCGCGGCCCAGATCACGACCGTCCGCTCGTCGGCGAGGAGGGCGTCGAGGTGGAGCTTCAGGGCGCCGTTGAGCGGGCCGGCGCCGAGCGACCCGCCCATGGCGAGCAGCACACGGGCGTCGGCCGGGAGGTCGAAGTGCGCGCGCGCCTCGGCGGCGTCCACGTCGAGCAGGTCCTGGCGGACCGGGTTGCCGGAGATGGCCGTCTCGGCGCCGTCGAAGTACGGGACGGCGGCCTCGAAGGCGAGGAACACCTTGTCGGCGCGGCCCGAGAGCAGCTTGTTGGTCGCGCCCGCGTAGGCGTTCTGCTCCTGCAGCACGAGCGGCCGCCCGCGCAGCGACGCCGCCAGCCCGACCGGCCCGCTCGCGTAGCCACCCGTGCCCACGACCACGTCGGGGTCGAAGGAGCCCACCAGCCGCCAGCTCTCCCAGAGGCCCTTGACGAGCTTGAACGGGAAGGTCAGGTTGCGTGCGATCGCGCTCGCCGAGAGGCCGCGCTGGAAACCGCTCACGGTGATCGCGCGGATCGGGTAGCCCGCCTTCGGGACCGCCTCCCACTCCATCCGGTCGCGCGTGCCTGCGAACGCCACCGCGGCGTCCGGCCGGAGGCGGCGGACGGCGTCGGCGATGGCGATGGCGGGGTACACGTGCCCGCCCGTCCCGCCACAGGCGAACAGCACGCGTGGCGTCCCGGCGGGCAGGCCGGTCGGCGTGGCAGTCGAGGCGGAGGGAGTGGGGGTCACGAAGAGGCGAGGTCGGTCCGGGCGTATTGCAATGCGCCCGCACGAGGGAGGGTCACGAGGAGGGCTTGGCGTGGCGCGACACGTTGAGCAGGATGCCGACCATCGCGCCGGTCGCCAGCATCGAGGTGCCGCCGTAGCTGACGAACGGCATGGCCAGCCCGGTCACGGGCAGCAGCCCGCACGTCACCATGGCGTTGACGAAGCCGCCCAGCACCACAGCCGTCGTCAGCCCGGTCGCGAGGAACAGGCCGAGCGGGTCGGGCGCGCCACGGGCGACGCGCAGAAAGCCGCGGCCGAGGATCCAGACGAACACGAACAGCACCACGAAGGCGCCCACCAGCCCGTACTCCTCGGCGATGATGGCCAGGATGAAGTCGTTGTAGGGCGCCGGCAGGAAGTCGCGCTGGACGCTCTTGCCCGGCCCGACGCCCGTCAGGCCGCCCATGGCGATGGCGATGCGCGCCTGGTCGGCCTGGTAGTTCTCGTCGTCGCTCGAGATCTCGACGGCGTCGTCGTTGGAGGCGAACAGCTCCAGGCCGGTCCACGCCTCCAGCCGCGCGGCCCGCTGCGGGCTCGACGCCAGGAAGCCGACCGCCAGCACCGCGCCGATGAGCCCGACCGAGACCATGTGAAGCAGCCGCACGCGACCCACGAACAGCATCACGCCCATCGTCATCGACAGCACGGCCGCCGTCGACAGGTCCTCCATGCCGATGAGCAGCACCGTCGGCGCGATCCAGACCAGCAGCGGTACGAAGCCGCGCACGAAGTCGCCGATGTAGTCCTGCTTCTTCGACAGCAGCACGGCCACGTGCAGGACGAGCGCCACCTTCGCCACGTCGGACGGCTGGAACGAGATCGGGCCCAGCTCCAGCCAGCGCTGCGCGCCGTTGGTCACCGCGCCCAGCACCTGCACCAGCACCAGCAATCCCAGCGAGCCGATCATGGCGCCCTTCGACAGCTTCGCCAGCCAGCGGTAGTTGACGAGCGACAGCGCGCCCGCGACGCCCAGCGCCAGCGCCACGCGCACGAGGTGCCGGAACAGGAACGCCTCGGTGTCGCCGCCAGACTTGGTCTCGGCCAGGAACGACACCGCCGAGTACACCGCCAGCACGCCCATCGCGCAGAGCGCGAGGACGGCCCAGATCACGGCCCGGTCGGCCGGACGGCGCGGGAGAGCAGCGGTAGCGGTGGACATGAAGCGAGGAGGGCTGCCTCGGTACCGAGGCGGGAGGAGTCAGAGCGCGTGGACGAGGCGCTTGAAGGTGTCGCCGCGGTCCTCGTAGTTCTCGAACATGTCGAACGAGGCGCAGGCGGGGCTGAGGAGGACCGTGTCGCCCGCCTCGGCCATGAGCTGGGCGTACTGGATGGCCTCCTGCATGGAGTCGGCGCGGGCGACGCGGGCGGTGTGCGGCCCGAGGTCCTGCTCGACGGCCTCGGCGCCCTCCCCGATGGCGACGATGCCCTTGACCTTCTCCGCCACTAGGCGCTGGAGCGGCTCGTAGTCGTTGCCCTTGTCGCGCCCGCCCGCGATCAGCACCACGCTGGGGCCGTCGGTGGACGGGAAGCTCTCCAGCGCGTACCAGACCGCGTTCACGTTGGTCGCCTTCGAGTCGTTGACGAACGCGACGCCGCCGACCGTGCGGACGGTCTCCAGGCGGTGCGGCACGCCCTCGAAGGACGTGAGGCTCTCCCGGACGACGTCGCTCCGGATCTCGACCGCGCGGGCCACGATGGCCGAGGCGAGGGAGTTGTAGAGGTTGTGGCGCCCGCGGAGCGCGAGGTCAGACGTGGGCATAAAGTCCTCGGAACGGATCATGGGGGGGGACGCACCGGGAGGGGTGCCGATAGCGGGAAGGTCCAGGACGAGATGGCCGTCGCGTACGAACGCACCGGGCGCGGGCTCGTCGGTCACCGAGAAGGCGACGGGGACGAGCCCGCGCTCGGCGGACAGATGCTGGACGTGCTCGCGGACGAGCGGGTCGTCCTGGTTGTAGACCAGCCAGTCGCCCGGCTGGGAGTTGGCGAAGAGGCGAAACTTGGCCGCCGCGTACCGCGACAGGTCGTGGTCGTAGCGGTCGAGGTGGTCGGGTGTGATGTTGAGCAGGACCGCCACGTGCGGACGGAACGTGACGATGTGGTCGAGCTGGAAGCTGGACACCTCCAGCACCACGACCGTGTCCTCGTCGAGATCGTCGACGAAGTCGGAGAAGGCGGTGCCGATGTTGCCGGCGACGACGTGCGCGCGGCCGTCGGTGGCGCAGACGTGGGCGATCAGCGACGTGGTGGTCGTCTTGCCGTTGGAGCCGGTGACCGCCACGATGGGGCCGGGGCAGAACCAGCTCGCGACCTCGATCTCGGCATACACCGGCCGCTTCTGCTGCAGCGCGCTCTGGACGAGAGGGCTCGTGGTCGGCACGCCGGGGCTGAGCACCACCCAGTCGCAGTCGAGCGCCCGCGCGGTGTGGCCGCCGAACTCGCTCTCCACGCCGTCGCGGGCCAGCGCGTCGGCCACGCCCGCTTCGGCCGCGCCGTGGTCGGTCAGGAAGACGTGCGCGCCGTGGCGGGCCAGCAGGCGGGCGACGGACAGGCCGGACCGTGCGCCTCCGACGACGGTCACCCGCGCACCGGGCACGGCCGCGCGCAGCGCCTCCGCCGAGGCGGGCGCCTCGGGCAGAACCGGCGGGAGACGGAGCTCGGCGGCGCTCATCGGATGCGGAACAGGAAGAGGGCCAGGATGGACAGCAGCGCGGTCACGATCCAGAACCGGATCACGATCTTCGACTCGTGGACGCCCAGCGCCTCGTAGTGGTGGTGCAGCGGCGCCATCCGGAAGACCCGGCGCCCCTCGCCGTACTTCTTCCGGGTGTACTTGAAGTAGCCCGTCTGGATGATCACCGACAGCGTCTCGGCGAAGAAGATGGCGCCCACGATGGGCAGGTAGAGCTCCTTCTTGATCAGGATCGCCAGCGTCCCGATCGCCGCGCCGAGGGCGAGGCTCCCGGTGTCGCCCATGAAGACCTGCGCCGGGTGGCCGTTGTACCACAGGAACCCGAAGCACGCCGCCGACAGCGCCGCGCCGAAGATGACCAGCTCGCTCGTGCCCGGCAGGTAGACGTCGTTCACGAAGTCGGCCAGGTTGACGTTGCCCGTCACGTAGGCCATCGCCACGATGGCGAGCGTCGCGAAGGCGCCCGTGCCCGCCGTGAGCCCGTCCAGCCCGTCGGTCAGGTTGACCGCGTTCGACACGCCGGTCAGGATGAACGTGATGACGGGGATGTAGATCAGCCAGCCCACCTCGACGCCCACGAGCGGCGAGAGGAAGTCGTAGTCGATGCCGCCGTCCGGCACGAGCGGGAGCGACGTGAACGTGTCCGAGTAGCCATCCGCGGGGAGCACGAACACGATCAGGAGCGCCACCAGGGCCCCCAGCGAGAGCTGACCCGCGAGCTTGACCTTGGGCGCGATGCCGTCCTTGTCCTTCTTGACCACCTTGATGTAGTCGTCGGCGAAGCCGAACGCACCCATCCAGAGGGTCGCGCCGAGCGCGATCCAGACGTAGGCGTTGCGGAGGTCGGCCCAGAGGAGGACGCCCGACGCCAGCGCGAGCAGCAGGATGACGCCGCCCATCGTGGGCGTGCCCTTCTTGTGCGCGTGGCTGACGACGCCCGCGTTCTCGCCCTCGCGGACCGTCTCGCCGATCTGCTTGGTGCGCAGGTAGCGGATGATCTTCTTGCCCGCGAACAGCGCCACCAGCAGCGCCGTGCCCGCCGCCAAGCCGGCGCGGACGGTCGAGAACTGGAAGACCTGGAAGCCGGGCGGAGCGAAGGTCCGCTCGATCCATTCGAAGAGGAGGTAGAGCATTATGCGGCGACGCGGGAGGTGAGGGCGTCGCGGAGGACGGCACGGTCGTCGAAGTCGCGGCGCTCGGTGCCGACGATCTGGTAGGTCTCGTGGCCCTTGCCGGCCACCACGATCACGTCGCCCGAGGCAGCGTGTGCGGCGGCGAAGGCGATGGCCTCGGCGCGGTCTGCGATCCGGTCCGCGGCGGCGGCATCCGCCAGGCCGACGGCGACGTCGTCGAGGATGGCGTCCGGGTCTTCGGTGCGCGGGTTGTCGGAGGTGATCACCACGCGGTCGGCGCGGGCCTCGGCGATGGCCGCCATCTGGGGGCGCTTGCCCGCGTCGCGGTCGCCCCCGCAGCCGAAGACGGCCCAGAGCTGGTTGCCCGCGGGCACGATCTCGCGGGCGGTGGCGAGCACGTTGTCGAGCGCGTCCGGCGTGTGGGCGTAGTCGACCACCCCGAGCACGCCGCCCTCGCGGACCGTCTCGAAGCGGCCAGGGACGCCGGGCGCTGCCGCGAGCGCGTCCAGCACGTCGGCCTCGGGGAAGCCGAGAGCGACGCCCGCCGCGTAGGCTGCGGCCAGGTTGAGTGCGTTGAAGCGGCCCGCCATCTGGTAGCGGCGCTCGGTGCCCCCGAGGCGGAGGGTCAGGCCGTCGACGGCGTTCTCGACCACCTCCACGCGCACGTCGGCGTCGGGGCTCGTGCCGTAGGTGACCACGCGCGCGGCCGTGTCGGCCGTCATCCGCGCGGACACCGGGTCGTCGGCGTTGACGATGGCGACCGCGCCTTCGGAGAGGCCGTCGAAGAGGCGCTTCTTGGCGCCCTCGTACTCGGCGAACGTCCGGTGGTAGTCGAGGTGGTCCTGGGTCAGGTTGGTGAACACGGCCACGTCGAAGGCCAGCCCGCCGACGCGGTCGAGCGCGAGCCCGTGGCTGGACACCTCCATGGCCGCATGCGAGCAGCCGCCCTCGACCATTGCGCGGAGGAGCCGCTGCAGCGCGGGCGCCTCGGGCGTCGTGAACTGGGTCGCGTAGCGCTCCGTGCCGATCCGGTTCTCGACCGTGCCGACGAGCCCGGCGGTCTGGCCGAGCGCGGTCAGCAGGTGGTGGAGCAGGAAGACGGTCGTCGTCTTGCCGTTCGTGCCGGTCACGCCGAGGAGAGCGAGCGCGTCGCCGGGGCGTCCGTAGACGTGCCCCGCAACCTCCGCCAGCGCGGCTCTCGGATCCGTCGTCGGAACGAAAGCCGCGCCGGGGAGGCGCTCACCCTTCCCCAAGGGTTCCGGTGCCGACGAGTGCGCGGCCAGCCAGCTCTCGGAGACGAGAGCGGCCGAGGCGCCGCGCGCGAGCGCGTCGTCGACGAAGTCGTGGCCGTCGCGGCCAGTGTGGGTATCGGGCCGAACGGCGGCGAACACCACGCCCTCTGCAGCCTCGCGGCTGTCGAGGGTCACGCCGCTGATCAGCATGTCGGTCGGGCCGACGGCGTCATCCGCGAGCAGACCGCTTACTCGCAGCCCGTCCACGAGGTCCGCGAGGGGTCTCGGGGCGACGTGGACCGTCGGGAGCAGGGGGTGGAGTGCGCTCATCGGGCCCGGGCGGTGAGCGACACGGAGGTGGGCAGCGGGCGCCCGGCGGCTACCGACTGCACGCGGACGGTGCCGTGCCCCTGCACGCGCGTGTCGACGCCGAGCATCCGCAGCCACGCGACCGCCTGCCGGACGCTCCGGCCCCGCAGGTCGGGCATCCGCGCCGCCGCGTCCTCGGCCTCGTCGAGGCGGAGGGTGTCGTGCAGGTCCAGCGAGTCCCGGTCGTCGTGCATCGAGACGGGCTGCCACGGCAGGTCGTCGTCGTAGCGGACGCGGAAGCCCTCGGCGCGGACGAGCTGCGCCGCCAGCGTGCCCGGCATCCCGTCCACGCGCGGCACGCGGCCGACGGTCCGCGCGGCGATGGTACCGGAGGGCGCCACGCGCTCGGCGATGGTCGGGAACGTGCCGATCCAGCGCCGCGCCGTCGCGCCGAAGATGGGCGCGGCGACGGTGCCGCCACCGTAGCCGTTGGTCGGGTTGTCCAGCACGATGGCGAGCACGACCTCCGGGTTCTCGACGGGGAACATGCCGACGAACGAGGAGCGGTACGTCCGCGAGTAGCCGCCGCCGACGGCGCGCTGGGCGGTGCCCGTCTTGCCCGCCACGCGCAGCCCGGCGACGCGCGCCAGCGGCGCCGTGCCCTCGGGGCTGACCACGTCCTCGAAGAAGGGCATCAGGCGCCGAGCCGTGTCCTCGCGGAAGGCGCGGCGGACCGAGTCCGGCTGGACCGCCCAGAGCACGCGCCCGGTCGTCGGGTCGCGCCGCTGGTCGACGACGTAGGGGCGGACGAGCAGGCCGCCGTTGGCGAGGGCGCTGTAGGCGACGGCGAGTTGAAGCGGGGTCACCTCGACGCCGTAGCCGCGGCTCATGGAGGTCAGCGTGGCGCCGCTCCAGTCCTCGGGCTTGCGGAGCGACCCGGCGACCTCGCCCGGCATGTCCACGAAGGTTGGCTGGCCGAAGCCGAGGTCGCGGGCGGCCTGGTAGAGCGGCCCCGCCCCGATCCGCTCGGCCGCCTCGGCCATCGCGATGTTGGACGACTTGGCGATGGCCTGCGCGAACGTGATCCGGCCGTAGCCGTGGGCGTCCTGCACCGTCCGCCCGTGGAAGACGCGCCAGCCCTCGCCGGTGTCGAACACGTCGTCCGGCGCGACGGCGCCGCTCTCCAGCGCCGCGATGGCGGTGACGAGCTTGAACGTCGAGCCGGGCTCGATGCGGTCCACGACGGCGTGGTTGCGGCGGGCGGCGTCCGAGTACGCGCCTGCGCGGTTGGGATCGTAGGTGGGCACGTTGGCCATCGCGAGGATGGCGCCCGAGTGGGGGTCGAGGGCGACGGCCGTGCCCCACGCAGCGCCCGCCTCGGCGACGCCGCGGGCCAGTTCCTCCTCCAGGATGGCCTGCCGCACGAGGTCGATGGTCAGCACCACGTTGTCGCCGTGCTGCGGCTCCACGCGCGTCCCGCCGACCACGGCGCGGACGACGCCACGGCGGTCGCGCTGGACGGCCTGGCGGCCGGGCGTGCCCTGGAGGGCGTCGTCCAGCGTCATCTCCAGCCCGGCGACGCCGTCGAGGTCACGGGTGACGTGGCCGAGCACGTGCGCCGCGCGCGTCCCGTAGTTGTAGCGCCGCCGGTACGAACCGCTCACGATCAGCCCGCGGAAGTCGCCCGCATCGAGGGCCTCCTTGGCCGCCTCGTCGAGGTCGCGCACCAGCACCACGTACTGCCGGCTGGACCGGTCGGCGACGCGCGTCCGGTAGTACTCGGCGCTCGTGCCCGTCAGCCGCCCGAGGAGCGTGTACAGCTCGCTCGCCCGCGCCTCGAAGCCCGCCACCGTGGGGTCGGCCGCGACCTCGTACCGCGCCGTGTTGACGACGAGCGCCCGCCCGCGCCGGTCGAGGATGGCGCCCCGCTGCGCGGCCAGCTCGATCACGCTCTCCGACTGGCGCTCGCCCTGCGCACGCAGCTCCTCGCCCTCGCTCATGTGGATCTGCACCAGCTTCCCGACCACGAGGATCGGGAGAGCCAGGAGCACCACGAAGACGACGTAGAGCCGGGTGAGAATGGAGTCGCGAGCGGCGATGACCGGGCGGGTAAAAAGGTGGAGGGTGAGCAGTGAGGGATCGAGAGTGGGGAGGGCGAGCCCCCTCACTCATTCACCCAGTCGGATGGTGGGGCCGTAGGCGACGCCTTCTTCCAGGCCGAGGCTGGCGGCCCGGCCGAGGACGGCGCGAGGGCCCGTCATCCGGTCGACGTCGCCCTGGAGGCGCTGGTGGGTCAGGCGGAGACGCTCGTTGTCGCGCCGGGCGTCCTGGAGGGCGTCCAGCGTGGCGCGCGTGGCGTAGGCGTGGCCGAGGAAGAGCGTGATCACGAGGCAGACGAGCAGCGTCGTGATTCCGAAGCGGAGGCTGGGGACGGCGTCGAGGGGCCGGGCGCGGCGGACCTTCTTGGCGGCCTCGGTGCTGGCCTTCTTGGCACCAGCCCGGGCCCGCTTCGTCCCGCCCGCCAGCTTCGACGGCGGCGAGGCCGGGAGGTCGGTCCAGCCGGGCAGCGTCGTTCCCGTCCGTGCCTTCGCCGCCGCCTGACGCTTGGTGGGCGTCCGGCGCGTGCTCGTCGTGGACGGCTTCGTCTTGGTCGAGGGCATCGTGGTGGGAGGCGAAGGAGGGCGAGGCCCGGGGGCGGGGGCGGCGTGACCGGCGGCTCGAAAACCGCCGCGCGAGCCGCTCACGCTCCTGGGTGTCGCTCGGGGGGCTCGGTGAGGGAGTGCTTTGCGGCGACGCGGAGGCGAGCGCTCCGGGCGCGAGGGTTGGCAGCCGTCTCCGCGTCCGTCGCCACGACGGGACGGCGGGTGACGGCCCGCCACGGGGTGAGCGGGTTGCCGAAGGAGTCCTTCTCGACCTGCGCCGTGAAGCGGCCGGTGCGGAGGAACTGCTTGGCGCGGCGGTCCTCCAGGCTGTGGTAGGCGATGACGGCCAGGCGGCCGCCCTCGGCGAGCACGTCGAGAGCGGCGGGCAGCGCGCGCTCCAGCACCTCCATCTCGCCGTTGACGGCGATGCGGAGGGCCTGGAAGACGCGGGCGAGCGTCTTCAGCTCGTCGCGCGTGGGGACGGACTGGCGGACCACGTCGGCGAGCGCGGCGGTGGTCGTGGGAGCGGCGGCCTTGATGGCGCGGGCAATGGCGCGCGAGCGGCGCTCCTCGCCGTACTGATAGATCACGTCCGCCAGGTCGTCGGCGCGGAGGCGGGCGATGAGGGCGGCGGCGGTCTCCCCCTTGTCGCCCATCCGCATGTCCAGCGGACCGTCCTGTCCGTAGGCGAAGCCGCGCGCGCCCTCGTCGAGCTGGTGGCTGCTGACGCCGAGGTCGAGCAACACACCCGCTGCGGGGCGGCCGTGCGCGGGGCCGTAGCCGGACCGCGCGAGCAGGCTGTCGAGGTCGCCGAAGTTTCCCTTCAGTGCGACGAACCGGCCGGCGGCCTCGGCGTCGGCCAGGCGCTCGCGGGCGGTGGCGAGCGCCTCGGGGTCCTGGTCGACGCCGATCACCAGCGCATCCGGCCCGAGCACGTCGAGCAACGCGGCCGAGTGCCCACCGCCACCGAGCGTCCCGTCGACGTAGAGTCCGTCCGGGTCGGTGACCAGCAGGTCGAGCGTCTCGGTGGCGAGCACCGGCGCGTGGTACGGCGTCGCGTAGCGGAGCGCGTCGCTCCCGGTCCGGGCATCCACCCCGCCGTCCCCTGTCGCGCCGCCGGCGCCCACGTCGGAGCCGACCCCGACGTTCGAGACGTCGGGGCGATCGGCGCGGCGTGGGCGGCGAGAGCGGGTCATGGAGGGGAGTGCGGCGGGCATGGACAGGGGGGCGAGCGGGATCTCCGGGGGGTCAGATCCCATCCTCACCCATCACTCGCTCGGCGAGCGATTCGTAGGACTCTTCCTGGTCGTCTTCGTGGGCGTCGAGCGTCTCCGTGTTCCAGACCTCCAGGCGGTCCATGATGCCGAGGACGCTGACCTTCTGGCCCGGCTCGAGCCCGGCGAACTTGAGCAGCGGCTTCGGCAGCGCGATGCGGCCCTGGGCGTCGAGCGTGAGTTCGTCGGCCCAGCGGAGGAGCGTGCGGACGAAGCCACGGTTGGCGGTCACGAACTGGTTCTTCTCCCGGATGCGCTCCTCGATGACCTCCCACTCGTCGAGCGGGTAGAGGAGGATGCACTGCTCGACGCCTCGCGTAGCGACAAAGGTGGACTTGGCGTCGGGGGTGAGCTCCCGCCGCATCTTCGCCGGGACGGGCAGTCGGCCCTTCCCGTCGATGGTGTTCTCCGCTTGTCCTTTGAAGCCGGCCATGGCCGGGAGTTGGGTTGCGCAGAAGGGGCCGCCAGGCTGCGGGGGCGATTCCCCACTTTTCCCCACTGCTCCCCCAAAGTACCCCTGCCCCTCAAAAAGGGCCGAATTGGCCCGTTTTTGTGGATAAGTCCCCCTTTACCCACGCCCTCCAGTCGGACATCCACCGACTTTGAGCCCAAAGTGAAAATGGTTTCACCCCCTTTGCCCCCCAGGTGAAAATGATTTCACCTACCTTGTTCCTCCCCCCCTCCCCCGGCTTTCCCCCATGCGCGAGCGTCTCACCGAACGCCAGAACCAAGTCTACGAGTTCCTGCGGACGTACGTCCGCCGAAACGGGAAGCCGCCGACCCTCAAGGAGATCGGGGCGCACCTCGACATCCGCTCCACCAACGGGGTCTTCAAGATGCTCTCGGTGCTGGAGGCGAAGGGCTACATCGTGCGGACGAAGCACGAGGCGCGCGGCATCGAGATCGTCGACGAGGTGGCGCTCGCCGACGACGAGCCGCCGGGCGTGATGATGCTGAAGCTGAAGGAGGGCGTCGGGAAGCGCGCTCGGGTGATGACGTCCGAGACGGCCGACCACCCGCTGCCGCGCTCGCGCAAGCCGCTGCTCCTCGACCCGAAGCTGCTGCCCGACGACGCCGACCTGGACGACTGCCTGGGGGTGACCGCGAGCGACGACGGGATGAACGGCGCGGGCGTCCGCAAGGGCGACACGGTGGTGGTCGAGGAGATGAGCTGGAAGGACATCCCCAATGGCGCGATGGCGGCGGTGTTCTTCTACGACCGCGTCGTGATCCGGCGCTTCGAGTACGCGGACAAGCGGCTCCACTTCCGCGCGGCCGACCGGACGTACGCCGACGAGTCGGCCCGGCCGGACGACCCGGAGTTCTTCGTCATCGGCCGGGCGCTGGTGCTCCTGCGGACGCTCGGGTGACGTGCGACGTGGACCGGCCCACGTCGCGCGCGGTCATCCGCCCAGCGCTCCGAGCATCCAGGCGCAGCCGAGGGCGGCGTAGATGCCGAGCACGTACCCGGCGACGGCCATCAGCAGGCCGACCGGCGCCATCGCGGGGTGGTAGACGCTCGCCACGATGGGCGCCGAGGCGGCGCCGCCGACGTTGGCCATCGAGCCGGTCGCGACGAAGAACAGCGGGGCCTTGAGGAGCTTGGCGGCGAGGAACAGCAGCCCGATGTGGACGGCCAGCCAGACGACGCCGGTGAGCAGGAGCAGCGGGGCTTCCTGGACGGCGCCGAGGTCGCCCTGGGCACCGATGGAGGTCAGCAGGAGGTAGAGCGCGACGTAGCCGATGCGGCTGGCGCCGTCGGCCTCGAGGTTGCGCATCCGGGTGAAGGAGAGCGCGAGCCCGGCGGTGACGGCGATCAGGACGGCCCAGGTGCCGCCGGAGATGATGGTGGGGTCGCCCAGGCTGGGCATGGCGCCGCCGAGGGTGCGCGCCAGCACGGCCGCGCCGATGCCCAGGCCGATGATGATGGCGCCGGTGTCAATGGCGATCGGCCGACGGGTGGTGTCGATCTCCTGGAGGGTCGCGTTGACGCGGTCCATCGCCGAGGTGTCGGCGCCGACCCAGGCGTTGAACCGGTCCTGGTAGTTGGACAGGAAGAGGAGGATGGCCATCCAGCCGTAGCCGACGACGGTGTCGACGACGATGACGGGGCCGAGGTCGCGCAGGCCGACGCTCTCCTGGATCGCGACCATGTTGGCCGTCCCGCCGATCCAGCTCCCGCTCAGGGCGGCGAGCTGCTGCCACGTCTCGGGCTCGCCGATCAGCCGCCCGACGAGCAGGAACGCGATGGGCGCTCCGATGACGATGCCGAGCGTGCCGACGACCAGCATGATGAGCGCCAGCCGCCCCATGCTCAGGATCGCGCGCAGGTCGATGGTGAGCATGAGCAGGAACAGCGCCATCGGGAGGAGGACGGTCCCGAAGGTGGTGTAGGCCGGGTTGATGTACTCGGCCGAGGTGGCGGTCTCGGGCACGTAGGCCTGGGTCACGCCGAGCGTGGTGAGCACCATCGGCACGAAGTAGGCCCAGATCACCGGCGGGATGATGTCGAACACGCGCTTCAGCGCGGGCACGCGGGCGAGCGCGAAGACGGCGGCCAGCACCGACGCCAGCAGGGCGGCCGTCTGGAGCGGGTCGGTGATGAGGGCGGCGGGGCCGGTGGTGTCCATGCGGGCGCGGGAGGGGAGCCGCGAAGATAGCCGGGCCCGCCTCGGGGGCTCGGGGGAAGCCCGGAGGGGGCACGCGCGCGCTCCGGCGTGAGACAGCCGCTCTAGACCGTGAGACAGCCGCTCTAGACCGTGAGACGGCCGCTCTAGACCGTGAGACGGCCGCTACGGGGTGCAAGACGGCTCTTTCAGACCGTGGAACGACCGCTGCATCTCGTCAGATGGACACTACGAGTGGTACGACGGCGGCTCTACCTCGTAGAGTGGCCGGAACGAACTGCTGGATGGTCGCAAGAGGGCGTCGGGTGGCGTCTACGGGCGGTAGGAGCGGGTCTCACGGGTGGCGGCTCGCGACGCGGGTCTGGCTGGGTCCGCCTCGGGCCCGAGGCGGGGTGTCCGGTGGCGGCCGTCAGGAAAGCACCGGAGCGACAGGAAGCCACGCTCGTGGACCGAGTCGGCTCGCACGCGCTCGGCGAAGTGCGGACGGGTCCCACTGTAGGAGTCGGGACGATGGAGGGCTGGGGCGAGCGTCTCTGCCGGGTCCATCCCACGCCTAGCCCTCCCTGCGCATCATCCCGTCTCTCGGCGGGCGACCCCGCGCAGGATGTGCCAGACGGTGAGGGCCGCCAGGACAGCGCTGCGTCCGTCGAGGTCGAGGAGCGGGTTCAGTTCCACCACGTCGACGGAGCGGACGTGCGGGGAGCGCCCGCAGGCCTCGGCGGCGCGCAGCCAGACCGCCACGGGCAGGCCGCCCACGCCGGGCGCACTGACGCCGGGGGCCGCGTCGACGGCGTCGAGGTCGAAGGTGGCGAGGGTGGGGCCGTCGAGGGAGGCCACGAGCCGGTCGGCGCGGTCGGCGGTGAGGTCCTCGGCCCAGACCCCCTCGGTGGGGACGCGGGCGTGGTCGGCGGCGACGCGCCACGGGAGGAGCCCGGCGACGGTGTAGCCGGTGCACAGCCCCGACGGGTGGTCGAGCATCTGCCGAAACGGCGAGCCGGAGTGGGCCTGCCCATTCTTGAGCGGCCGCACGTCGGCGTGGGCATCCCAGTTGAGGGCGTGGACGGGCTTCCCCTGGCCGACGTACCCGAGGAAGTGGCCATAGGCCGTCTCGTGCCCGCCGCCCAGGAGGATGGGGACGACTCCGCGCGCCAGCAGGTCGGCCACGGTCTCGCCGAGGCGCTGCTGGTCCGCCTCCAGGTCGCCAGTGACCTCCACGTCGCCGAGGTCGGCGGTGTGGTTCAGCACCTCGACGAACGGCGCGGGGTGGCGGGCGTCGGGCGTCATCGTGAACAGCGCCTCGCGGATCGCCGCGGGCCCACCTGCAGCGCCGGGGCGCCCCCCGTTGCGCCGCACGCCTTCGTCGGACGGGAAGCCGAGGAGAGCGACGCGGGTGGCGTCGGTGAGGGGCGCGTGGGTCAGCCAGTCGCGGAGGCGGCGGTCCGTCATCCCTCCGTCCCGCTGCCGTCCCTCCGCTCCCACACCGTCTCGCCGGCGATCACGGTGCGACGGACGGGCTCCGCGCGCCAGGTGGAGAGCCACGCGTCCAGAGAGGGGGCGTCGACGAGGGCAACGTCGGCCGGGCTGCCGGGGGTGAGGGAGCCGGTGCCGTCGGCGAGGCGGAGGGAATGGGCGGCCTCGGCGGTGGCGCCGCGCAAGGCCTCCTCGGGGGTCATCCGCTGGCGCGTGCAGGCGAGCCACAGCGCAAGGCCCAGGCTGGCGGACGGCGCGGAGCCGGGGTTGAGGTCGGTGGCGACGGCCACGCGGACGCCCGCGTCCAGCAGCGCGCGGGCGGGCAGCGGCTCTTGGCCGAGCACGAGGGTCGCGATGGGCAGGCTGACCGCCACCACGCCCGCCTCGGCGAGCGCCCGGATGCCGTCGGGCGAGACGCACTCGAGGTGGTCGGCGGAGGCGGCGCCGACTTCGGCGGCGAGCGCGGCGCCGTCGCCGTCGCTGAGCTGGTCGGCGTGGAGCTTGGCGCCCAGGCCGTAGGCGTGCGCGGCGGCGAAGATCGTCCACGCCTCGAAGGCGGTGAAGGCCGTCTCCTCGACGAACACGTCTACGAAGTCGGCCAGCCCCTCGTTGGCGACGGCGGGCAGCATCTCGTCCACGATCAGGCGGACGTAGGCGGCGCGGTCGTCGGCGTACTCCGGAGGGACGATGTGGGCGGCGAGCAGCGTGGCGACGATGCGCTGGGGTCCCTCCTCCCCCAGGCGCCGGTAGAGGCGCAAGACGCGGAGTTCGTCGGCGAAGGTGAGGCCGTAGCCGGTCTTGGCCTCGACCGTCGTGACGCCCTGCCGGGCCATCGCGGCGAGCCGCTCGCGGGCGGCCGCCTCCAGGTCGGCGTCGGAGGCGGCGCGAGTGGCCCGGACGGTCTTCTGAATGCCGCCGCCCCGGCGCGCGACCTCCAGATAGGGCGTGCCCTTGATGCGCTCGACGAACTCGTCGGCGCGGTCGCCCGCAAAGGCGAGGTGCGTGTGGCAGTCGACGAGGCCCGGAATCACGAGGCGCCCGTCGGCCGACTGACGGTCGGCGTCGGCGAACGTGTCGGGGAGGTCGGCCTCGGGGCCGGCCCAGACGATGCGGCCCGCGTCCCAGACGAGCGCGGCGTCGGGGATGAGCCCGGCGTCAGGGGCGTCGGGCGGGCAGGTGGCCAGCTGGCCGATGTCGGTGAGGACGGTCATGGGCGAGGTCTGCGGAGCGGATGTCGTGCCGTCCCGTAGGGGCGGATCGCGATGGCCCCCTACCAAGTGGTGCCGTGCGCTCAGCGGCAGGCAGGCGGGGTGTCGAGGTCGCGGCCGAGGTAGACCATGTCGCGCGTCTCGGTGACGGTCAGCTGGTGCTCGTAGTCGCCGAGGTGGCCGAACTCAGTGCCCTAGGCGAGGTCGCCGACGACGGTCGCCTCGACGAACAGGCGCAGACCGCGGCCGCCGTCGGGCGCTTCGGCCTGGCGGATCGCGGCGAAACGGTCGGCGAAGGCCTCGTCCTGCACGAGCCACCAGACCACGTCGGGCTGGTCGCAGGGGCGGAAGGCGGACCGCTCGAAACCGGCCTCGTAGACGCCGCGCACCGTCCGGCTGGCCGGGTTGGCCCGCTCGACCACGCGGAGGTAGTGGGTCGCCTCCAGGCACGGCGTCACGACGCCCTCGGCGGAGCGCTCGCCCTGCACCTCGACCCGGTCGCCGACGGCGATCTCGCCCAGCACCCCGAGGCCCTGGGCCTGGCACAGGTTGGTCCGCGCCGGGACGGCCACCCGGACGGTCTCGCCCGCCGCGGTGCGGACGTCGACGGTCGCGTTGCCGTCGTAGGCCATCGGCGAGAGGTCGACCGCGGTCACCTCACCGGCGACGGTCGGGCCGGCGCTCTGGACGGAGCCGGTGCAGCTGCCGAGGATCAGGGACAGGAGGAGGAGTCGCATGGGGAGGGTGGAGGATGATCGAGTCGAACGCGCGGGACCGACGCCGGGTTACTGCAACGCGCCCACTTCGGCCTCGGCGGCCTCCACCAGCGTGCCGAGACGAACGAGGTCGGCGGCGGCGGCGAGGTCGGGCTCGAAGACCGTGTCGTCGGTGCGAAACGGGACGACGGCGCGGATCGCACGGTGGGCCGCCTCGACGCCGTGCCCGGACCGCAGCGGACGCCGGAAGTCGAGCGCCTGGGCGGCGCACAGCGCCTCGACCGCCAGCACGCGCTCGGCGTTCTCGACGACGCGGAGCGCCTTCCGCGCGCCCCACGCGCCCATCGAGACATGGTCCTCCTGCCCGCGCGAGGACGGGATCGAGTCGACCGAGGCGGGGTGGGCCAGGGTCTTGTTCTCGCTCACGAGCGCCGCGGCTTGGTACTGCGGGATCATGAAGCCGGACTGGAGGCCCGAGCGCTCGACCAGGAACGGCGGCAGGCCGTCGCCGCCGTCGACCAGCAGGTAGGTGCGGCGCTCGGAGATCGAGGCCCACTCGGCGACGGCGATGGACACGGTGTCGAGGGCGAGCGCCAGCGGCTGCCCGTGGAAGTTGCCGGCCGAGACGATGTCCGGCAGGCCGTCGGCGTCGAAGACGAGCGGGTTGTCGGTGACGGCGTTTAACTCGCGCTCGACGGTCGCGGCGGCGTAGGCGAGCGCGTCGCGGCTGGCGCCGTGGACCTGGGGCACGCAGCGGACCGAGTACGGGTCCTGCACGCGGTCGCACCCGGCGTGGCTCGGCCCGATCTCCGAGCCCTCCAGCAGGCGGCGGACGACCTCGGCGCTCTGTGCGTGGCCGGGGTGCTGGCGGATCGCGGCGACGCGGGCGTCGAACGGACGGGCCGAGCCGAGGCGGGCCTCCAGCGTCATCGCGGCGATGAGGTCGGCCGTCGTCGCCAGGCGGGCGGCGCGCTGCACCACCTCGACGGCGTGGGCCAGCATGAACTGGGTCCCGTTGATGAGAGCGAGGCCGTCCTTGGCGCCGAGCGCGATGGGTGCCAGCCCCGCCTCGGCGAGCGCGTCGGCCGCCGGGACGGGTCCGTGCGCGCCCCAGACGCTCCCCTCCCCGATCAGGACGAGGGCGAGGTGCGACAGCGGCGCGAGGTCACCCGAGGCGCCGAGGCTGCCCTGCGACGGGACGACCGGGATCACGTCGGCGTCGAGCAGGTCCAGCAGGCCGCGGACGACGGCGGACGACGCGCCCGAAACCCCCAGCCCGAGGGCGTGGGCCTTGAGCGCCACCATCCGCCGGGTGATCGCGCGGTCGGTCGGCTCGCCGACCCCGCAGGCATGCGACCGCAACAGGTTGACCTGCAACTGCTCCACGTCGGCCGGGCCGATGCGCTCGGACTTGAGCGCGCCGAAGCCGGTGTTGAGGCCGTAGTGGGCGTGCCCGTCGGCGAGGGCGGCGTCGACGAGGGCGCGGCTGCGGGCGACGCGGCCGTCGGGATCGGCGAGGTCGGCGCGGAGGGCGGCCAGCGACGCGCCGAGGTCGGCGTCGAGCGTGGCGAGGCGGAGGGCGGGGAGGGCGTCGACGGTCATCGGTCCAGCGACGGCAGGTCGACGCCGCGCTCCATCGCCGTGTCGATGGCGAGGTCGTAGCCGGCGTCCGCGTGGCGCATGACGCCCGTGCCGGGGTCGGCGGTCAGGACGCGCTCCAGGCGCCGCCCGCCCGCCTCCGTCCCGTCCGCGACGCACACCATGCCCGAGTGCATCGAGTAGCCGATGCCGACGCCGCCGCCGTGGTGCAGGCTCACCCACGACGCCCCGCAGGCCGTGTTGAGCATGGCGTTCAAGAGGGGCCAGTCGCCGATGGCGTCCGACCCGTCGAGCATCCCCTCGGTCTCGCGGTTGGGGGACGCCACCGAGCCGGTGTCGAGGTGGTCGCGGCCGATCACGAGCGGGGCCGACACCTCGCCGTTCGCCACCATCTCGTTGAACCGCGCGCCCGCCTTGGCCCGCTCGCCGTACTCGAGCCAGCAGATCCGCGCGGGCAGGCCCTGGAACGAGACCTTGTCCTGCGCCAGTTCGATCCACCGCCGCAGGTGGGCGTTGTCGGGGAAGAGTTCCAGCAGCGCCGCGTCCGTCGCCGCGATGTCGGCCGGGTCGCCCGAGAGTGCGGCCCAGCGGAACGGGCCGGAGCCCTTGCAGAAGAGTGGGCGGATGTACTCGGGCACGAAGCCCGGGATCTCGAAGGCGTCGGCCCGGCCGCGTCGGTCGGCGACCTGCCCGCGCAGGTTGTTGCCGTAGTCGAACGCGACCGTGCCGCGCCGCTGGAGCGCCAGCAGCGCGGTGACGTGGGCCTCCATGCTGTCGAGCACCGCGTGCTCGTACGCCGCCGGGTCAGACGTGCGGAACGCCTCGCCGTCCGCCATCCCATACCCCGCCGGGAGGTAGCCGACGCGCAGGTCGTGGGCGCTCGTCTGGTCCGTCACCACGTCCACCTCGGTGCCGCGGCGGACCAGTTCGGGCAGCACCTCGGCGGCGTTGCCGACGAGCCCGACCGACAGCGCTTCGCCCGCCGCCTTCGCCGCCTCGACCCAGCCCAGCGCCTCGTCGAGGTCGTGGGAGATGCGGTCGCAGTAGCCCGTCTCGACGCGTCGCCGGATGCGCGTCTCGTCCACGTCGACGCCCAGGAAGGCCGCGCCGTTCATCGTCGCCGCGAGCGGCTGCGCGCCGCCCATTCCGCCCAGCCCGGCCGTGACCACGAGCCGCCCGCTCAGGTCGCCGCCGAAGTGCGTCCGCGCGCACGCCGCGAACGTCTCGTACGTGCCCTGCAGGATGCCCTGCGTGCCGATGTAGATCCACGAGCCCGCCGTCATCTGGCCGTACATCGTCAGCCCGGCGGACTCCAGTTCGCGGAACGTCTCCCACGTCGCCCACCGGGGCACGAGCCACGAGTTGGCGAGCAGCACGCGCGGCGCCTCGGCGTGCGTCCGGAAGACGCCGACGGGCTTGCCGCTCTGGATCAACAGCGTTTCGTCGTCCTCCAGTCGCTGCAACGTCTCGACGATGCGGTGGAACGACGGCCAGTCGCGGGCCGCCTTGCCGGAGCCGCCGTAGACGACCAGGTCCTCGGGCCGCTCGGCCACGTCCGGGTCGAGGTTATTCATCAGCATCCGCAGCGCGGCCTCCTGGTGCCAGCCCTTGCAGGTGAGCGTGGTGCCGCGGGGCGCGCGAATCGTGGGAACGTCGACGGTCATGGGCTCGCGTGGGGAGTGCGCTCACAGGGTAGCGGACGAGCCCCCGGGCTCCGAAGACACGATCCACGGTTTTCGACCTCTCTCGCTTTCGATTGGCCAGAGATTGCGGCTCGCCTCTTTCTCTCCCGCCCGCCGTCCTGAGCGGACGCAGAGGATCTGACCTCTCAGCTGCCCGCTTCGGCACCGGGGTCGCCCTCCCTCTCCCCCCTCCCCCATGGACGCCCTCGACCACCGCCTGCTCCGCGAGGTCCAGCAGGACGCGCGCCTGACGTACGCCGAGTTGGGCCGCCGCGTGGGCCTGTCGCCGCCCGCCGTCTCCGAGCGCCTCGCGCGACTGGAAGCCGACGGCGTCATCACGGGCTACCACGCCGCCGTCGACCCCGCCCGCCTCGGCCGTCCCGTGCAGGCGGTGCTGCACCTCCAGGTGGACCGCGCGCGCTACGGCCGCAGCCTGGAGCGGATCCTGGAGCTGGACGAGGTCCTGGTCTGCCACCGGACGACGGGCAGTTCGTCGCTGCTGATGATCGTGGCGGTCGCGTCGATGGAGGCTCTGGAGGCGCTCATCGACCGGCTGCTTCCGCTGGGGGAGCCGGTCACCCAGATGATCCTCTCGACGCCGGTCCCGAGGCGGGCCGTGGCGCCTCCGGAGGAGAATCGCTAGATCCCTCCTGCGGGGGAGATCAATCGGTCCGCCGGCCTCCTACTTTGCAGCCTCCACTCTCCGCCCTGTGGGGCTCCGATGCCTCTCCACATCACGGTTCTCCCCGAGAGCCGGGTCGTCCTCATCGCCGGGGCCGAGTTCGTGTCGGGCACGGACCTGGCCCGCGCGTGCCT
Source organism: Rubrivirga sp. SAORIC476 (assembly GCF_002283555.1). NCBI lineage: Bacteria > Pseudomonadati > Rhodothermota > Rhodothermia > Rhodothermales > Rubricoccaceae > Rubrivirga > Rubrivirga sp. SAORIC476. The sequence continues at coordinate 1,597,525 of NZ_MVOI01000003.1, forward strand.
CGACATGGGACACCACCCGGACTGGCGAGGCGGATTCGATGAGGTCTGGGACCTCTCCGGCGCGTCCGAGATCGACATCACACCGGACGAGTTGGACGAGATCGTCGAGGTCACCCACCGGTACGGCCACCTGGTCGGCGGCAACCGGGTCGTGTTCGTGTCCCCGCGGGACATCATCGCGGCGCTGGCTCGCCTGTTCGAGTTGCGCACCGCCGACCTCGGCCGGACGTACCACGTCGCCCGGACGCGGAGGGAGGCAGCGGACTGGCTGGGCCTCGCGCCGGGCACGCTGGGGCATGCCCGACGCCTCCGGCCTCGGTGACCGGGCAGAAGGGGCACACGGAGGCCGGCGACACCGAGAGACGCAGCATCCCCCCTCACGCACTCCCACTCACCCTGTCGACTGCATCGCCGCGGCGATGGCGTTGACGGAGAGCAGGAGCGCCTGCCGGAGGTCGTCGGACGGCGCATCGGTGGCCCGCCAGCGGCGCATCAGGTCCAGTTGGACGAGGTTGAGCACGTCGGTGGCCGGGTTGCGGTAGCGAATGGTGGCCGCGATGGCACGGGTCGGGTCGAGGAGCGTATCGCGCCGGGCGACGCGCAGGAGCGCCGTCTCGGCCTTCGAGAACTCGGCCTCGACCGACTGGAAGGGAGCCGCGCTGGCGCCGGCGTGCTCGGCGAGCGCGCTGTAGCGGCGCCCGACGACCATCCGCGCGCGGGCCATCTCGCGGAGCGCGTTGCCCGTGATGGCCTGGAAGAAGGGCCACTCGTCCTGGAGCTCCCGCAGCAGCGCCAGGTCGTCGCCCGTGATCGCGTCCGCCAGCGCCGTGCCGACGCCGTACCAGCCGGGTGCGGTGTAGCGCGGCTGCGTCCACGAGAACACCCACGGGATGGCGCGCAGGCCCGCGAAGTCCAGCTCGCCGACGCCCTTGCGCGAGATCGGCCGGGAGGCGATGGACAGCCCGGCGATGTGAGCGATGGGCGTGGCCGCGGCGTACCACGGCCAGAACAGCTCGTCGTCGATGAGGTCGCGGTAGGCGACCATCGAGCGGTCGGCGAGGCGTTCCATGAGCGCGTGCGCCCCATCGGAGGGCGCCGCCGCCGTGTCGGGCCGTCGCTGGGCGTCGGCGAGGGCGCCGAGCTGGGCGTGGACGATCTGCTCCAGGTGGCGCCGCGCGATGCCGGGCAGCGCGTAGCGGAACGAGATGACCTCGCCCTGCTCCGTGAACCGGATGCGCCCGGTCTGGGCGACCGGCGGCATGGCGCGGATGGCCTGCCCCGCGCGCCCGCCGCCGCGGCCGACCGTCCCGCCGCGGCCGTGGAAGAAGCGCAGGTCCACGTCGTGGGCGCGGCACGTCTCTGCGATGGCGCCCTGGGCCTTGTGGAGCGACCAGTTGGCCTGCCAGTAGCCGCCGTCCTTGTTGGAGTCGGAGTAGCCGAGCATGACCTCCTGCATCCCGCCGCGCGCGGCGAGGTGGGCGGCGTAGACCTCGTTCTGGAACAGCGCGGTGAGCAGCGCCGGGCCCGCCTCCAGATCGGCGATGGTCTCCAGCAGCGGCGCCACGTCGATCGGGCTGACGACCGTCCCGTCGGCCAGCCGCCGCCACAGGCCGACCTCCTTGCACAGCAGCAGCACCTCCAGCACGTCGCTGACGGCGTCCGTCATTGAGATGATGTAGTTGCCGATGGAGGCGGGCTCGGCCTCGATGGCCGCTTTCGCCACGCGGAGCGCCGAGAGCACGCGGTCGGTGGTCTCGCCCACCTCGCCGCCGAGGCGGATGAACGGGCGCGGGTTGGCCAGCTCGCGGGTGAGGAGCGCCATGCGAGCGTCCTCGTCGAGCGCCGCGTAGTCCGCCTCGACCTCGGCGCGGGCCAGGAGGTCGGCCACGGCGGCCTCGTGGAGGGCGCTGTGCTGGCGGAGGTCGAGCGCGGCGAGGTGGAAGCCGAACGTGGCGGCGCGCGCGCGGGCGTCGGCCAGGGCGCCGGACTCGGCGAGGGGCGCCAGCCCGGCCTCGGTCAGGCTGTCGGCGATCAGGTCGAGGTCCGCGGTGAAGGCCGCGGCGTCGTAGGCCGGTGCGTCGCCGGCCGCCCGCGGCTGGCTGGCGCCGACCTGCGGTTGGCCCGAGTCGCCATCCGGCAGCGTTTCGATGAGGCGGTCCAGCTTGGTGGCCATCTGCATGACCTTGAGCCGGATCGGCTCGTTGACGTTCTGGCGCCAGCGGCGCTCGGGCAGTGGCGCCGCCTCGCGGTCGGCGTGGACCGAGTTCCAGAGCGCGTCCGGGAACGTGACCTGGTGGTCGCTGACGGACAGGTCGAGGCGGAGCTGGTTCAGGCCGCGGCGGTGCAGGCGGAGGGCGTCCTCGCGGTGCGCGCGGAGCGTCCAGGCGGTCACCTCGGCGGTCACGTTGGGGTTGCCGTCGCGGTCCCCACCGATCCAGGAGCGGTAGCGGAGGAAGGGCGGTAGCGTGGCGGGCGCGTCCTCGCCGTAGCTCTGGCGGAGCGCCCTGCGGAGATCGGCGTGGATGCGCGGGACCACGTCCCAGATGGTGGTGGCGACGAAGTAGAGCCCGTGGCGGACCTCGTCGCGCACGGTCACGGCGGCGGGGCGGACCTCGTCGGTGGCGAGCAGCAAGCGGAGCCGGTCGAGTGCCTCGTCCTCGGCGGCGTCCAGCTCGGCGGGCGTGAACGTGCCCTCGGGGGCGGTCAGGCGGTCCAGCGCGGCGGCGGCCTCCTGCTGGTGCAGCAGGACCGTCCGGCGGCGGGCCTCGGTAGGGTGCGCCGTGAGCGTCGGCTGGATGTCGAGCGTCTGGATCAGCGCCAGCGCCTCGGCGCGCGTCCGCCCGTTGGCCTTCAGGTCGGCGACGGCCTCTTGAATGGACTCGCCGCGCGGCGCCTCGGCGGAGGCCGCCATCTCGCGCTCCCGGTTGATGCGCACGATCTCGATCTGCTCGGCCTTGTTGACGAGGTGGAAGTACGCCGTCAGCGTCCGGAGCACCGCCTTCAGCGTGTCCACGTCATGGCCCTCGATGTCGGCGGCGACGGCGTCGAACACGGCCGGTCCGTCGGCGCGGACACGGTCCAGCCAGCCCTCGGCGAGGTCCGCTGGAGCGTCGCCGTAGCGCTCGCGCGCCACCTGCAGCACGAGCCGCTCCACGAGGGCGACACGGCGGGCGTGGACGTCGGTGAGCCCGGCGGAACGGGCGGCGGCGAGGGCGGAGTCGGACACGGGAGCAGCGGAGGGGGGCAGCCAACTTACCCGGCCGTCCCGGCGACGGTCCGCGAAGTCGCCGGAAGCGCTTCGGCTGTGAGCACCGTGCCCCGCGAACTGCCTGACCGTGACCGCCTGGCCTCGATACACTGTCCCTCCCGATTCCTGCCCGCGATGCGCCTCGCCTTCCTCTGCGCCGTTCTGCTCGCCGCGCCCACCAGAGCGCAACCCGCCATCGACGTGTCGGGCGCGCTCGGAGGCGCTGTGACCGCGATGTTCGGCTCCGGCGTCATCGAGGGCACCACGGGGCTCGGGACGGTGTCGGTCGCGGCGTCGCCCGACCTGCCACGAGGCGTCCGGCTGGCTGCCTCGGTGACCTACGGCCCCGGCGACGACCGCGGCGTGGACCGCACCCTCGCGCTCGGCCTCGGTGCCGAAGCCCCGCTCAGCGGCGGGCGCAACGGCGTCTACCTCGCCCTCGGCGGCGCGTGGCTCGACTTCGACGGCCGTGACTCGTCGGGCTGCACACCGGAGGTCGGGTGCATGGACGAGAGCGGCGCGCTCGGGCCCTCGACAGGCCTGGCCGCGACGGTCGGGCTCGGCGCACGAGTCCCGGCGGTGCGGCGGCTGTGGGTGGAGCCGACGGTCGGCGCGATCATCGGGGGGAGCGGACCGCTACCGACGGCCCGGCTCGGCGTCGGCTGGCGCCTCCGCTGAGGCGACCTCGACCCATCCGGCATCCCGGACAGGGAGATGTGCATCGGCCTCGGTGAGGGCATGGAGCCTGCAGGCCTCACCCTCCGACCGCGGCCTCCAGAGCGGCGACCGTCTCCTCTACCCGGCCCAGGTCGGCGGGACGCGACAGGTCCGCCACCCGGACCGACGCCACGAGCCGTGCCACCGGCGCCACCAGCGAACCGCTGACGGCCGCCCGGAGGAAGCGGGGCGCGTAGACATGGGCGAAGACGGCCGAGAACGCCGCCGACGCGGTGAGCGGCGTCACCTCGATGGCGTCGCCCCAGCCGAGCGAGCAGACGAGCGCCACCGGGGCCTTCGCCTCGGCTGGAGGCGCGCCGTGCCAGACGCCTTTCGCGAACCCGTCGACGATCGGCTCGACCGCGTCCGACAGTCCGAGCACCTCCGAGGAGGCGGGCCACAGCTTGACTTGCGTCGGCCCCGGCCGGACGCACGCGCCCTCCTCGTCCAGGTCGAGCACCACCAGGTCGTCGGTCAGGAGCCGGTGGCCGCGCGCGACGAGTGCCGCAGCGGCCGTCGACTTGCCCGCCCGTTTGGGGCCGAGCAGCACGACGGCGCGCCCGTCGACCTCGACCGCGCTCCCGTGGAGCGTCAGGAGCCCACGACGATGCGCGAGAATGCCCAGACCCGGACCGGAGACGCACTGGCGAGCGAACGCCTCTTCCGAGGTGTCCACCGTGATCGCGTCGGCCTGGATCCGGAGGCGCGTGCCTCGCTTCCAGGCGATGACGTCCCCGTCGCGGCCGGGCCAGCCGGAAAACCCGCCCGGCGCGAGGGCGCCGGGCGCCACGACGGCCCCCCGCTCGATCACGACATCCGGGTCGCCGGCACTCGAGACCGGGCGGAGACCCGTCAGGTCCAGCGACGACCGAAGGCGAAACCCGAAGGCCTCGTAGGTCTGGGTCTGGTCCTCCTGCGCAGCGGCCGAGCCGGCTCCGTAGAAGGACGAGGTCACGAGACCCCTCCTCCCCCGATCGACTCCCCGAGCGCATCCAGAGGCACAGGCCCCCCGCCTTCCGTCAGCGTGTGGAGCGTGCCCAGGTCCATCACGGCGGGCGCGACGAAGGGCCGGCGTGCGTCGGGCGCGGAGGCGGCGTCGGAGGCGAGAGGGTCGACGGTCGAAAGGGAGGGCTGCACGAAGTCGGGGGGAGGGAGTCTGGAGAGCGAGGAGAAAGTGGTCAGGCAGACGGCTGGGAGCCGCTCCGAGCCTGCGCGGCCCAGCGAGCCAGGCACACAGCCCGCAAGAACGAGGGCGCGATCGGCTCTCGCAGGTGAGGGGTGCGCATCGCCTCGCGGTAGGTGGCCTGGAGGGCCTTCACATCGAGGATATCGGCCGAACCGGGCGCGTCCTCAAAGATCGCATGCTCTACGAAGTCGGTGTCGCGAGCAAAGACGGAATCGACGAAATTGTCCCCGAATCGAGCCTTCGACGATCGCTGAAGGATGGCGGGGGGAAGGCGGGCGGCCATGGAGCGGCGCAGGTAGGACCGCGTCAGGCCGTCGCGGAGATGCTGGGACGGCGGGACGGCGAGACAGACTTCGACGACGCGGCGATCCAGGAACGGAAACCGGGGCTCGACGCCGACGGCCGTGGCCGTCGCGAACGCCTCCTCGAACAACCGGCCGAGTGACCCGCTGGCCAACTCCGCCATGTGCGCCTCCCGGGCTGTCCGTGGCCTCCGCACGGGCTCGTCGTCTGGCCGTGCATGCCGCCCGAACTGCACGGTGGGCGTTGCTCGCGGGAACGAGCCGACGAGCGGCTCGACAGCGTACGTCCGAACCAGCCGCCGGAGGCGGCGCCCCGGATGCCGGGCGCGCCGGACGAAGTCCGCCGTCGTCCGCGCAAAGGTGATCCACCGGAACCCGAGCGCCAGCTCCGTCAGCCAGTCCAGCCCGTGCCCGACGATGTTGTCTCCGCCGAATCCGTCGAGGACGGCGTCCAGCCCGGCCTCGTGCACCTGGTGGTAGAGGTGACGCGTGAGGAACAGGTTGGGCGCCATGGGGGGCTGGCCGAAGGCCGCGAGGTCCGCGTCGAGGTGCGGCAGCAGCAGCGCCGACGCCCCGTCCACGCGGTGCGACCGGACGCCTGCGGATTCGGCCACGGCGTCGATGTACGGGCGCTCGTGCGCGCTTCCGGACTCGAAGAGGAGCGAGAAGGTGTCCAGCGGCCGGTCGGGCCGGAGCGCGCGCACCGTCGTCACGATGGACGACGAGTCGAGGCCGCCGCTCAGGAACGCGCCCACGTTCCCGCCGAGGCGGGCGAGGACGGCCTGGTCGAACGCCTCGCGGAACGCCTCCTCGACCACCCGGTCGTCGTCGGGCAGCCGCTCGGGCCGGTCGAACGTCCAGAACCGGCGGTCCTGCGGGGCGTCGCCGAGGCGGAACGTGGACAGGTACCCTCCCGGAACCCGCTCGACGCCTGCGACGAGCGTCCGCGTCGGATGGGTCGTGTCCCCAGCGAGGTAGTCCGCCGCCCCCTCCGCGTCGACCTGGAAGGGGACGAGGGCCTGAAGCGTCGGCAGGCTGGACCCGAACGCCCAGCCGCCGCCGACGCGCGCACGGAACAGGGGCCGCAGCCCGACGCCGTCGCGAGCGGCCAGCGCCCGCCCGGCGGCCTCGTCCCAGAGCAGGAACGAGAAGGGCCCGATCAGGTGGTCGACGGCCGCGTCTCCCCAGCGCTCGTAGGCCCGGAGGACGAGGTCTGGGTCGTCGGCCTCGGGGGCGCGCAGCGCACGGCGCAGGTCGTCCCGGTTGTCGAGGCGGAGGTCTCCCGCGAGCGCGAGCGGCCCGCGTGTCGCGACGCGAGGCCCGTTCGGGCGTGCGGTCGCCTCGGCGAACAGCCGGACGTGGCCGGACGCCCACGCGGTCTCACCCGGGTCCCGAACTCCATCCGTTCCGACCAGCGCCAGAAAGCCCGTCATCGGCACGACGGTCCGAGACGGGGAAGCCAGGAACGGGCGGTCTGAGGCGGCATTCAGGAAGCTACCCCTGCCGACATGGCGAGACGGGTTCTCCCGGGTCCGCAGGACGGGCCGCAGGTGCGTACCCGACCTGCTCACTACCGCCGTCTCGGACGGACATCGTACCCGACCCAGATCTCCCCTGCGATGTCGCCGATCTTCATCGAGGAGAACGACCCCTCTTCGAGGATCTTCTCGGCGACCTCCTGCGGGAGGTTCATGGAGGCGACGGGGCGGGCGTCCCGCCCGGCGTAGAACGCGATCGTCCAGTTCGGGTGCGTGACGGCCGCAGCGGCGCCGTCCGCGGCGAGGGCAGCGGGGGCGCCGAGGCCGACAGCGAGGGCCCCTGCGGCGCGCTTGAGGCTCTCGCGGCGCGAGATCGGAGATCCAAGAGTGGACATGGGGGGGGAGGGAAGTGGATTTCCTCCCTTCGTCTTTGCCAGCCGTCCAGGATCACGTCCGGCCCCTGCCCTCCGCCTCGGTCCCGAGGCGGACCGTCAGAGGTCCTCCGGCGGACGCGTCTGGCGACGTCGGCGGACGCCTTCCGAGCGCTCCTCTCCATCTGCCTCGTCGGCCTCATCGGGGGTCATGCTGCCGTCGTCGGCGTCTCCGATGGGCTCGTCGTCCATGTCCGCCGCCTCTCCGCTGATGGACGATGGCGCCGCGCCCGGTCCGAGGAGCCAGTCGTCGAGGAAGGTGCGCTGGCGCTCGTCGAGCTCCATGTGGGCGTTCCCGGCCAGAAACTCGACGTTGTCGCGGTACGCAACCGCCACGTCGTGGGCCGACGGCTGGTCGCCGAACGGGAAGCGGCGGTAGTCGAGGCCCTTGAGCACGAACCCGATGGCGGTTCGCGGCACCGACCGGCCCTGCTCCAGGACGAGGTCGCGCGCCCGGCGCGACGTGTCGCTGAGGTGGTACGGCGTGTCGTAGACGGCCTCGGCGATGGCGTAGAACACCGCGCGGTACTCGTCGGGCGTGAGCGTGGGCGCCTGCGTGACGCCGTGGATCCGCTGGATGAAGTCGCGGAGCTCGGGCGAGACCTCGTCGAGGCGGTCCGGCGGGCTTTCGAGGACGGGCGCCTCGTGGCGGGCAGGGTCGAACAGGAAGCCGGGGTGGCCGGGCCCCGTCACCACGCCCACCTCGGGGACCTCGGCGACGATCGCCCGGAACGATCCGTAGCCCGCCCACTTGGACTCTGTAACGACGGCCCCCAGCTCGCGGATCACGGCGTGCGCCATCGTCGCCATCACGACCGGCCCGTCGGCCGTGGTGACGGCCGTGCGGATCTGCCCCTTGATCTGGTCGGCGAGGGCGTCGTCGGACGCGGCGCGGTCCGTCGGCGCGGTCTCGTCCACGACGACGGCCCACGTCTCGCCGCCGGTGACGGCCAGGTCCGCCCGCCGCGCGACGACGGCGCGGACGAGCGGCTCCAGGCCGTAGTAGCCGAGCCAGTTGCTGCCCGCGCGGAACTCCTCGAACTCCTTGAGCACGCGCGGCACGTCGACAGCCGCCAGCTCGCCCGCAGCGCTGGCCTCGCGGTAGAGCCGGTTCGCGATGCGGTCCAGCACGCCGTCGGGCGCGTCGCCGCGGACGGGCGCGGCCGCACGGTCGGCGTCGAGGCCGAGAGCGTCCTCGATGAACGTCTCCTCAGTGATCACCACGTCGGCGGCGGCGGTGTACGCCGAGGCTGCCGGGCCGACGGCTAGCACGCCGGTCTGCTTGTCGTGGGCGCGGAGGCGCAGGAGCACCGGCGTGAAGTCGGCGTCGGCCGAGAGGACGACGTACTCGTCGATGTGAGGGAGCTCCGCGAGCACGTCCAGCACGTCCATGACGAGGTACACGTCGGTGCTGGTCTTGCCCTGGCCCGTTAGCGGGGGGCAGTCGACCACCTTGAAGGCCGCCCGCACGAAGTCCGGCCGGTAGCTGTAGAACGACTTCGGGTTGAGGTAGCAGCGCCGCACGAGCACGCGGCGCTCGCGCTCGCCCGGCGCGTCGTCGCCCGCCTCGAACCAGCGGAGCCAGCGGCCGGGGTCGGTCGCGAACCGCTCGGCCGCGTGGGGGTCGATCCGCCGGAGGCCGAGGTAGACGTTGTCGAAGTCGACGAACAGGGCGGTCTTTCGCATCGGCTCGGAGAGGGAGGAAGGGGGATACGCTCCCGGTTCAGCCCGTTCCCTCGTCGGACGCGTTTCGCCGCGGCCGCTCGGCCGGCCTCGGCGCCCAGGCGGGCCAGGCTGTGGTACCATCGGGCGGACTTCCCTCCCCTCTGCCGATGCCGCCCGAGATCGACCCGACCTGGACCAGCCTCCTCCCGCCGATCCTCGCCATCGGCCTCGCCATCGGGACGCGGCAGGTGTACCTGTCGCTGGGCGCGGGCGTGTGGCTCGGCTTCACGATCCTCAACGGGTGGAACCCGCTCGTCGGCCTCGGCGGCGCCATCGACGGGGCCGTGACGGTGTTCGAGGACCCCGGCAACACGCGCGTGCTGCTGTTCACGCTCGTGATCGGCGCGCTGATCGCGACCGTCGAGGCGGGCGGCGGCGTCCGCGGGTTCATCGACACGCTCGAACGAAAGGGCTGGGCGTCGTCGCCGCGGGGCGCGCGGCTGCTGTCGTTCTTGGTGGGCGTCGTCATCTTCATCGAGTCGAACATCACTGTGCTCGTGGCCGGGGCCGTCAGCCGCCCGCTGTTCGACCGCCAGAAGCGCAGCCGCGAGATGCTGGCCTACCTGATCGACTCGACGAGCGCGGCCGTCTGCATCCTGATCCCGCTCAACGCGTGGGGCGCCTACATTCTGGGGCTGCTCAACGAGCAGGGCGTCGAGGAGCCACTGGCACTGTTCGTCTCGTCGATCCCGTACAACGTCTACGCGCTGGCGGCGGTCGCGCTGGCGGGCTTCGTCGCCGTGACGGGCTGGGCGTGGGGGCCGATGAAGAAGGCCGAGGAACGCGCGATGCGCGGCGAGCGCCACGAGCCCGGCGCGGGCCCCGACGTGGACGAGCGGGCGCTCGTGCCCGAGCCCATCGGCGCGATCCCGCCGCGGCTGGTCAACATGCTGCTGCCGCTGGGCGTGATGGTGGTCATGATGCCCGTCGGCCTGTGGGTCACGGGCGGCGGCGACCTCCTGGAGGGGTCAGGCTCGACGAGCGTCCTCTGGGCCGTGCTCAGCGGCCTCCTCGTGGCGTGGATCCTGATGCTGGTCCAGCGAGGGATGACGGTCGAGCAACTCACGACGACCGGGCTGAAGGGTGCGGGCGGGATGCTCGGCATGGCCTTCGTGCTGCTGCTGGCGCTCGCGCTGGGCAGCATTACCCGTCAGCTCGGCGCGGGCGTCTACGTGGCCTCCGGCGTCGCCGAGGCGGGCGTGGGGCCGATGCTGCTGCTGCCGCTGGTGTTCATCACGGGCGCCTTCGTCGCGTTCTCGACCGGCACCAGCTGGGGCACGTTCGCCATCATGATCCCGATCGCGGTCCCGGCAGCGATGGCGCTCGGGCTGCCGCTGGCGCCCTTCCTGGCGGCCAGCCTGGCGGGCGGCATCTTCGGCGACCACGCCTCGCCGATCTCGGACACGACCATCGTCTCCAGCCTGGCCGCGGCCACGGACCATATCTCGCACGTGCGAACGCAGTTGCCCTACGCGCTGCTGGCGGGCGGCGTCGCCATCGTCGGCTTCGCGCTCATCGGCGCGGCGATCTAGCCGACCCCCGTCGCTCGGCGGGGGGACGCCCTCGCGCGAGCAGGACCGTCGACCAGACGAACATCGCCAGGCACAGCACGGCCCCGACGCCGAACACGCCGCGCGCGACGGCGACCTCGGCGCCGCGCGACAGCAGGCCCGTCCCGCCCGAGAACTGTGCCGCTTCGCCGAACAGGGCCACCCAGCCGCCGACGAGCCCGAACGCCAGGCAGATCACGCCGCCCGCCGCCGCCTGCACGGCGGGCCAGCGGTGCGCCAGCGTCGCCACGCCCGCGAGCACGAACACGGCACCGCAGACGGCCAGCACCCACCCGGGCGCGTGGACCGAGGCCGGGTCGGCGGGCACCACGCCCGCCCCGATCCCGATCACCCCGGCTCCGAGGACGACGCAGAGGAGTCCGAAGAAGGCAGCAGATGGAGACCGATCCATGCACCGTGTATCGGCACCCGCGACTCGGCATGTAAGGCCGCGTCGGCTACCTACTCGGCAGCGAGCATCGTAGCGAGGTCGGCGTGGCCGTGGGCGGCGGCCAGTGCGGCTGGCGTCATGCCCTGCGCGTCGGTGCGCGCCGCGTCGGCGCCGTGGGCGAGCAGCAACGCCGCTAAGTCGGCCTGTCGGAACATGGCGGCGAAGTGGAGGGCGGTCGCCCCGGCCGGGTTCTGGACGTTCGGGTCGGCGCCACCGTCGAGCAACTGGCGGGCGCGGTCGAGGTGGCCCTTGAAGGCCATGCCCATGAGCGGCGTGTTGCCCGACCGGTCGGGCGCATCGGGGTCGGCCCCCCGTTCAAGGAGGAGCGCCGTGGTGGGCGCCTGGTCGTTGTAGGCCGCGATCATCAGCAGCGAGTACCCCTGCGCGTCGCGGAGGTCGGGGTCGAGGCCGGCGTCGAGGAAGACGGCCAGCACCTCGGCGTCGCCGCGCCGGGCGATCTCGTGATAGTCGACGGTGGCGGGGTCGATGGGCTCAGACATGGGGGGCGGGTCAGGTCGCCTCGGTCGGTCCAGGGAGGACCCGAGGCGGGGGGCTGGACGGACGGCGCCCCGACAGCCGAAGCCGCCGGGGCGCACAAGAACGCGAGACGGGCGGGCTAGTCGCGCTGGCCCTCGCCCTCGGGGACGGCGTCGCGGACCGCCATCGCGGCGTCGAGCGACTGCCCGTCGCCACCGGCGTTGCGGGCGGCCGTGACGGCCTCACGGACGCGGCGGCCGTACTCCTCATCAACGTTGTCGAAGTGGCCGAGCTGGCGGTCGATGATCTCCTGGCGCGTCACGCCGGCCATCGCGCCGGCGAGCGACTGCACGAGGCGCTCCTTGGCGTCCTCGTCCATGAGGTGGTAGAGCGCCGCGGCCTGCGAGAAGTCGTCGTGGTCCTCGCGGGAGTTGTAGCGCTCCACGGTCACGTCACCCAGGTGCCACGCGGGCTCCGCGTAGGACGGGTCCGGGCGCGGGGCGCCCTCGACCGAGTTCGGGTAGTAGTTCGGGTGGCCGGTGCCCTCGTCGAGCTGGCCGCCGAACTGGCCGTCGCGCATGTAGCTCCGCACCTCGACCCGCGGGCGGTTGACGCGCAGGTCGCGGTAGTTGACGCCGATCCGGTAGAGGTGCGCGTCCTGGTAGCTCATCAGGCGGCCCTGGAGCATCTTGTCCGGGCTCGGCCCGACGCCCGGGATCAGCGAGCTCGGGTTGTACGCCGCCTGCTCCACCTCGTGGTGGTAGTTCTGCGGGTTCCGGTTGAGCTCCAACGTGCCGACCTCGATCAGCGGGAAGTCACCGTGCGGCCAGACCTTGGTGAGGTCGAATGGGTTGTAGTCCACCTCCTCGGCCTGGGCCTGCGTCATCACCTGGATGTAGGCCGTCCACGTCGGGAAGTCGCCGTTGTCGATGGCCTCCCACAGGTCGCGCTGGTGGCTCTCGCGGTCCTGCGCGATGAGGTCGGCGGCCTCCTCATTCGTCAGGCACTCGATGCCCTGGTCCGTCTTGAAGTGGAACTTGACCCAGACGCGCTCGCCCTCGGCGTTGATGAGGGAGTAGGTGTGCGAGCCGTACCCGTTCATGTGGCGGTACGTCTTCGGGATGCCGCGGTCGCCGAAGAGCCACGTCACCTGGTGGAGGCTTTCGGGGCACAGGCTCCAGAAGTCCCACTGCATGTCGGCGTCGCGCAGGTTGGTGTGCGGGTGCCGCTTCTGCGAGTGGATGAACATGGCGAACTTGTACGGGTCGCGCACAAAGAACACCGGCGTGTTGTTGCCGACGAGGTCCCAGTTGCCCTCCTCGGTGTAGAACTTGACCGCGAAGCCGCGCGGGTCGCGCTCGGCGTCGGCCGCGCCGCGCTCGCCGGCGACCGTCGAGAAGCGAATCGAGAGTTCGGTCTCTTTGCCGACCTCCGAGAACATCGCCGCCTTGGTGTACTGGGTGATGTCGTTCGTGACGGTGAACGTGCCGTAGGCGCCGGAGCCCTTGGCGTGCACCACGCGCTCGGGAACGCGCTCGCGGTTGAAGCGCTGCATCTGCTCCTGCAAGACCACGTCCTGCATGAGGAGCGGGCCACGGGGGCCGGCCGTCAGGGAGTTCTCCTGGTCGGCGATGGGGGCGCCGTCGGCTGTGGTAAGGAGGGGGCCGTCTTTCTTGGTGGGCTCGGTCGCCATAGAGGGGTGGGTCGAATGGAGGATGTCCCGGACAGAGTAGGCCGCGCCCAGGAATAGATCAAATGGATAATCATTATCATTCGATAGCCACATCCTATACTCCATGACCCTCGCCCAGCTCCGCTACGCCGTCGCCGTGGACACGCACCGCCACTTCGGACGGGCCGCGGCGGCCTGCTTCGTTTCGCAGCCCACGCTGAGCGCGGCGCTCAAGAAGCTGGAGGACGAACTCGGCGCGGTCCTGTTCGACCGGAGCCGCCAGCCGGTGGTCCCGACGGCGGCCGGCGAGCGGGTCGTGGCGCGCGCCCGCGGCGTCCTGCGAGAGGCCGACGCCCTGGCCCGCGACGCGGGCGACCGACTCACCGAGCCCGAGGGCAAACTCCGGGTGGGCGTCATCCCGACGCTCGCCTCGTGCCTGCTGCCGCTCGTGGCCGGGCCGTTCGCGGCGCGCTTCCCCCGCGCCCGGCTGACGCTGATCGAACTCACCACCGACGCCATCCTCGACCACCTCGTCACCGAACGGATCGACGCGGCGCTGGTGGCGACGGACGAGAATCAGCCGGGGCTCCGCTCGGAGCTCCTCTTCTCGGAGCCGTTCGTCGCCTACATCGGCTCCGGACACCCGCTCGCGGCCCACGACGAGATCGACCCGGCCCGCCTCTCCCCCACCGACGTCTGGTTGCTCAGCGAGGGCCACTGCTTCCGCGACCAGGTGCTCCACCTGTGCGGCACCGCGCCGGACGAGGGCGGCCGGGCGGTCCGGTTCGAGAGTGGGAGCCTCGAGACCCTGCGCCGCATGGCCGACCGCGCGGGCGGGGTCACGCTGCTCACTGAGCTCTCGACGCTCTACCTGACCGGCGACGAAGCCGCCCGCGTCCGCCCGCTAACGGCCCCCGTGCCCCGCCGGGAGGTCCGCCTGCTGACCGTCCGCGCTCATCTGAAGGAGGGGCTCATCGACGCCTTCGCAGCGACCGTCCGTGAGGCTGTGGCCGAGGCGCTCACGTAGGAGCTACCCCCGCAGCGCCGACGCCACGATGCCGGGCAGACGCGTCGGGCTGGGGGCGACGGCGAACTCGGTGACCCGCCGGGCCGTCGTCTCGGCCGTCTCGTTGGTGACGAAGTAGATCGGCGTGGGCGCGGTGTGGACCTCCCCGAGCAGCAGCGAGCGCGGGAACGGCGCGAACGGCCCCTGAACGACCGTCTTCTGCGGGCGTTCGAACAGCCAGCTGTTGTGGACCACGCCGATGCCGCTCTGGACGTCGTCGCGGGTATGGCCGGGGAAGGCGCCCCACATGCCCTGCGCCACGAAGTAGCCCGTGCCCGACCACACGTTCACGCCGATGGTGCCGTAGCGGAGGCGCGACAGGATCTCCTCGAACCGGTCGCCGAGCGCGCGCCGCGTCCGCGGGTGGATGAGGATCGTCGCCCCGAGCGTCCCGGTGAGCGTCTCGTTGCACCAGTCGACGGCCCGTTCGAGCCAGTCGCCGGGGTCCTCATCGGTGCCACCCCCAGGGAGGGCGGTCACGGCCAGCGCAGGGCCGAAGACCTCCTTCTGGAAGGCCGGCTCGTCGTCGTCCGGGGAGACGACCGCGAGCAGACGTGTCCCGGACGGGCCCAGGCGGTCGGCGGACGGGTGCGCCTCGGCGAAGGCGTCGAGGCGGTCCGGTGCGCCGGGGTAGTACGTCGGGCGGTCGACCGCCTCGTCCATCACACGGCGCACCTCCCCCACGAACGCGCCGCGCTGGGCCCACCGCTCGGGGAGCACCAGCACCTGGCTGGCGATGCAGTTGAAGCCGTTGTTGTGGAGCTTCTGGGAGGCCACGTTCTCGGCCTGGAAAACGAGGTCCGGCTCGGACCAGTCGCCCGGCACCACGAGGCACGGGCTGACGCCGCCGAGTTCGCTCGTGACCGGTGCGTCGATCTGCGGCTCGTCGGCCGCCTTTCGCCGGGCCCCCTCGTCGCCAGTGCCGTAGACGATGGCGTCGTGCGTGGCCGCGCTGCCGGTCATGTGGATCGTGTCGACGGCGTCGTGCGCGGTGAGGTACTGGCCCACCTCCGCGCCGCCCGACGCAAAGCGCACCATGCCCGCCTCGACGAACTCGGCGAAGATGACCTCGAGGAGCGGCTGGAGGTACGCGTTGACAGGGTTCATCTTGAGCAGCACCACCTCACCCTCGGCGTACAGCTTGTAGAGCACATCGAGCGGCGGGATGGACGCGATGTTGCCCGCGCCGAGCACGAGCGCCACACGCCCCTCGGGCGCCTCGCGCTGGTAGAACGTGCCCACGGTCTCGGCGAGCGCCTCGGGCGTCACGCCCGGCTGCATCCACACGTCGGCCGTCATGCCGGCCAGGAGGACGCGGTCGTACAGCCCGTCCGGCATCACACGGACCACCGTCTGGCCGTTCTCGCGCTGGCGGGTGCGGTCGGCGAGCGCTTCAGCGACCGTGCCCGCCTCGATGTGGCGGAGCGTCTCGGCGAGCGGCGCGATGTAGTTGGCGAGCGCCCACGGGCCCGAGGTCCACTCCTCCCCCCGGAGCGGCGACCCGACGGCGAGGCCCTTCGCGCGCGAGGCGGCGGTCACCCACCGCCCTGCCACATCGGCGATGCGTGGGAGCAGGCCCTCCAGCATCTCGATCTTGTGGCTGAGCGAACGCTGCGCCCACTCGGTCGCGTGCGCCTGGAGGTCGGCGAGGGCCGCGTCCATCTCGGCGGTCGTGCTGTCGGGTGGGGTCGGGGCGGTCGGCATGGTTCGGGCGGTGGGGCCGCCCTCCAACGCGCCTCTGGCGTACGGGTCCCGACGGCGGACGCCCGCTACACCCCGGGTCCCTGCTCGTCCAGCGCCGCGGCGAACCGCTCCGCCGAGCCGTCCGCGAACGGGAAGTAGAGCGACGGCTCGATCAGTTCCAGTTCGATGATCGCCAGCGTGCCGTCGGTCAGGCGGACCGCGTCGACGCGGGCGTAGAGGAGCGGGTCGGGATGCGGCACGGCGGCCAGCGCCGCCCCGGTGAGTGCCAGCAGATCCGCCCCCGGCTCGACCCCGCGGATCACGCCCCCGTGCTCCTCCTGCACGCGGAAGTCGCCCGCGGCGGGCGTCTTCAGGATCGCGTGACTGACGGCACCGCCGAACGCGAACACCGACCACTCCCCCTCGGCGACGACCGACGGAACGAACGGCTGAATCATGCACGCCCGGTCGGCGAGTGCCGACACGGCCGCGTTCCACGTCTCCGCGTCTGGACCGAGGCGGAAGGTGCCATCGGCGTTGGCACTCACGACCGGCTTGGCGACCACCTCGGCGGTTCCCCATGCGTCGAACGCCGCGGCCAGCGCGTCGGACGTGAGCCCTTCCGCCCAGCGCGTGGGGACGATGGGCACGCCCGCGGCCTCTAGGTCGCGTAGGTAGGTCTTGCGCAGGTTCCAGCGCATCACCGCGAGCGGGTTCTCAAGCCGCGCCGCTGAGGCGTCAATGGCGCCCAGCACGTCGAGGAAGGCGTCGGGGTCGTCCTGGTAGTCCCACGGCGACCGGACGACGACCACGTCGTAGGCCTCCCAGTCCGCCTCGGCGCGCCAGGGGACCATCTCGACCGTCCACCCGAGGCGGGCCAGGGGCGCGACGGCCAGGTGGTCGTAGGCGACGAACGCGTCGAGGGTGTCAGTCGTGAGGAAGGCGCAGGTGGGCATCGGCGGCAGGCAGGAGGTGTGGCGCAAGATCCGCCTGGGAGAGCCACACACCGACACAAGCGTCCGCCGACGCGTCGCCGTCTGCGCCCTGGTGCGGGAAAACGGGCCGATCCTCAGGAAAGGCTCAGGTTTCGGGCCTTGAGGGCGAGGCGGCTCTGCCCCACCTTGCCGTCAGGCCCACGCCCCACGCCATGCCCCTCCCCTCCCGCCCTGTTCTCCGGACGACGCTGGCGGCCCTGGTCGCCGCCGTCGGCGCAGTGGCGATGCTGCTGTAGCTGCTACTCGGCGCCTTCCCACGTGAGGATGTCCTCCTCGGTCGCGTCGTTGGAGTCGCCGCAGCCGGGCAGTTCCTCCTTCTTCTCCGTGATGTTGTAGCCGAGCGCCTGCCACTGGGTGGCGAGGTAGGTGTTCCACTCGGCATAGTGGGCCTGATCCTCCGGCAGCTCGTCGTCCGCGTAGATGGCCTCCACCGGACAGGCCGGGACGCACGCGTTGCAGTCGATGCACTCGTCGGGGTGGATGACGAGGAAGTTGGGGCCCTCGTAGAAGCAGTCGACGGGGCAGACTTCGACGCAGTCCGTGTGCTTGCAGTTGATGCAGGGCTGGGAGACGACGTACGGCATAGTGCGGCGGGGTTACCGGAACCGGGTGAGGAGCGGCTAAGCTAGCGTCCACACCCCCTGCCCCCGGCCGTGTTCCATCGCTTCCTCCCCCTGATTCTCCTGACTGCCGCGCTGGCGGCGTCTGGTTGCGGCACGTCGAACCGTCTGGACGAGGTCTCGCTCGACGGCCGCCGCGTGGCCGTGACGGCCGCCATCCCGCCCGCGCCGCGCGTGCAGGCCGGGAGTCCCATCGAGTCGGGCATCGACCTGTACGACCCCATCGGGACGGCCGTCCGCGTGGGCACGTCGCTGGAGAAGCGGCGCCAGGCGCGCCGCGCGCAGGCCCGCCTCGACAGCGTCGTGGCCACGGTCGACGTGGCCGACCGGATCGCGCGCCAGTCGCTGGCGCGGACGGCCGAGTTGCTCCGCTTTGCGCCCGCCTCCCGTCCCGAGGCGGCCGACTTCGTGCTCGACCTCCGCATCGCCGACTATGCCCTCGTGGCCGACTCGTACGAGGGCGCCGTCTACTTCGTCCTCGTCGGCGACGTCCACCTGCTCGACGCGCAGACCGGCGCCCCGCTGTGGGACGCCGAGCTTCGCGAGCGCGAGGTGGTGGATCGGGTGCTGCTCGGGCTGCCGGTGTCGGTCGGCAACGTGTTCACGGGCCGGTCGCTGGCCGCGCTCTCGTCGGCCGAGATGGCGACGGGCCTCCGCCGCCTCGCCGACCTCGCCGCCGAACGCATCACCGACCGCCTCGCCGACGACTACGTCCGCTCGCGAGGCCGCTACCACGACCGGCAGACCGAGGCGGAGTAGGGCGAACCCCGGAGCCGGATGAAGACGACCGGCCAGTGGACCTTTCGGGTTTCCACCAGGGTCTCAGACATCCTTTCCACATTCCCCCTCTCAACATGGACGACCTCACCAACGACGCCCAGCGGAAGCTCCACAAGGAAGAAGCCGAAGGCCGCACCGAGCAGGCCAAGGGTGCCTTCGACGAACTCAAGGGCAAGGTCAAGAAGAACGTCGGCGACGCACTCGGCAACGAGAGCATGCAGGCCAAGGGCGCGGCCGAGGAGCTCGCCGGCAAGGCGCGCAAGACGGCGGGCGACGCCCACGCGGATGCGGCCGACACCGCCGAGGACGCGCTCGACAAGCTGACCTAGCGACCACCGCTTCCCTACGAGGCCGGGCACCAAACCGTGTCGGCCTCGTAGGTTGGGGGTTCACCTCCCCCACAGACCATGGATTTCAACAAGCTCAAGGACACCGCCGGCGGCCTCGCCAAGAACGTCGCCGACAAGGCGGGCGACGCCGCCGAGGGCCTCGCTGAGAAGGCCTCCGACCTCGCGCCCGACGCGGTCAAGGACCAGGCCAAGAACGTCGCCGACAAGGCCGCCAAGATGGCGGGGGACGTCGCCGACAAGGCCGCGGACAAGGCCACGGGCCTCCTCGGGAAGGCGGCGGACAAGCTGGGCGGCTAGCCCTCCTTCGCCAGATCCTCTGCGCCCCGGACGGCCTCAGTCGTTCGGGGCGCGGTACGTTCGGGCGTGTCTCGCGCTTCGCTCCGCGCCGCCGTCGCGGCCTACCCCCGTCCGTTCTGGATGCTCGTCGTGGGCACGTTCGTGAACCGGACGGGGCTCGTGGTGCTCCCGTTCCTGGCGCTCTACATGAGCGGCCCGCGTGCCTTCAGCGTGGCCCAGGCGACCGCCGCGGTGTCGATCTACGGAGCGGGGGCGTTCGCGGGCGGCTTCGTCGGCGGGTGGCTGTCGGACCGCGTCGGGCGGCGGCCGGTGCTGCTGGCGAGCCTCGGCGGCGCGGCGCTGCCGATGGCCGGCATCCCGTTCGTGGCGTCGTACGCGGCCGTGCTCGCGCTCGTGTTCGCCTTCGGCGTGCTGAGCGAGATGTACCGCCCCGCCGTGTCGGCCGCCGTGGCCGACCTCGTCCCCGAGGCACGGCAGCCGAGAGCGTACGCCATCGTCTACTGGGCCATCAACCTGGGCGCGGCCGTGGGGCCCGCGCTGGGCGGCCTGATCGCCGAGCGGTCCTACACCGGCCTGTTCGTGCTGGAGGGCGTCTCTCTGTTCGCCTACGCGGCCATCGTGCTGGTGTCGGTACCCGAGACGCGCCCGGCGGTGGCCGAGGGCGTGGTGCGCCCGCGCATCGACCTGCGGCCCGTCGCGCGTGACGGTGCGCTGGCAGCCCTCGCCGTCGTCGTGCTGCTGGTCGGGATCGGCTTCTACCAGCTGTTCACGTCGCTCCCGCTGGCGATGGAGGCCGACGGGCTGAGTGAGCGCTACTTCGGCTTCGTGGTCACGGTCAACGGCGCGCTGATCGTGCTGATCGGCCTGCCGGTGGCGGCGTGGGTGGGCGACCGAGCGACGCGGTGGCCTGTGCCGGTCGCGGTTGCGCTGGTCGCCATCGGGCTGGCGTTTCAGATCCCAGCCCACACGTTCGGCGCCTATGCGGCCTGCGCGATCATCTGGACGCTCGGCGAGATGGCGTTCCTGCCCGTCGTCCCGACACTGGTCTCGAAGCTGGCCCCAACGGACCTGCGCGGCTCCTACCAGGGCGTCTACCACGCGAGTTGGGGGCTGGCGAAGATGCTCGGCCCGGCGCTCGGCGGGCTCGTGTTCGCCGGGTACGGGTCGTCGGCGCTGTGGGGAGGCGCGGCCGCGCTGGTCGGCGGCGCAGCCGTGATCATGACCCTCCTCCTGCCGACGCTCCGGCGCCGATTCGGCGAGACCCGCGCGGCCCTCTAGAACCCCACGCGGAGACTCCCGCCGACGCGATAGCCGGTTAGCGCGGAGGCGGCGTCGGGCTCGATGAGGCCGAGGGTGTATGTGAAGCCGCCCCGGATCCGGGCGTTGGGGCCAATGGCGACGGTCGGCGTGACGCCGAGGTCGAGGAGCACCTGCTGCTCGGCGAGCGCGCCTGCCACGTCGCCGCTGGAGGCGTCATCGGACAGCGCCTCGATGGAGCCGTAGTAGCGGGCGCCGACGGAGAACGCCACCTCCAGGTCCTCCGGGCCGAACCCGAGGCCGAGCGCGACCTGGGCCTGCGACGGTCGGAGGTAGGTCACCGGCCGCTCGGCCGCACCGAGCGTGCCGTCGAACACCTGCCGGTAGCGTGCCATCAACTGGCTGCGCACCATGCTCCCGCCGACCGCGATCCGCATCATCGCCGCCGCCTTGTCGCCGGGGCTGAACGTCTCGCCGCGGTAGCCGTCCTCCCCGTACACCACGTAGGAGCCTTCGAGCGTGAACGACGCCGTCTCGCTCCCGGCGTCGAGGCCGACCGACAGGATGGTCTCGTTGGCCGGCGCATAGCTCGACGTATCACTCTCGAAGAGCGTGTACGGGGACCGCGAGGCGTACGCGACCCCTGCGCCCAGGGCCAGCCCGGTCCCCACCGGCACCGCGATCGCGAGTCCTGGCGAGACCACCGAGCCCTGCCCGAACGTGGGCAGGGCGAAGGCGAAGTCGTCGACGGCGAGGAGCGCGGAGGTCGCGAACTGGTCCTCGGTGAGCGCCGTCTGGCCCGTCGGCAGGCTCGCCGTCAGCGACAGGTCCACGATGGCCTGCCCGAGCGGGCGCTGATAGCCGATGCCGAGTTGGGTGTCGCCGAGGCCACTCAGCGACTCCAAGTCGTCCCCGCTGACCGACGCGTAGACCGTCCGCAGGCTCGCCGTGACGCCGGGAGCGAGTCGCCCGCCGAGGGTGACCGGCACGCTGAGCTGACTCACCGACTGCTCGTCGCCCGTCGAGTAAGTCTGCGAGACGAACCCGGCGTCCACCACGACGCGGGGCGCGGTCTGGGCAGACGCTCCGGCAGCAGCCAGGAGGGCGAGGAGGACGAAGGCGTGGCGCAGGGCGTTCATGCTAGCGGAGGCGCGTGACGCGCACGGCGGCAGTGCCCGCCTCGGTCGTGAGGCGGACGAGGTAGAGGCCCGCCGCGACCGGCCGGCCGGACGCGTCGAGGCCATCCCAGGAGGCGGCCGAGGTGCCCTCGGGCAGATCCAGAGCGAGCGAGCGGACCGTGCGACCGAGCGTGTCGACCACGTCGAGGCGGGCCGGACCAGGGGTCGACAGGCGGACTGGGAGCGTGACCGCTCCGGCGGTCGGGTTGGGGTGAGGGGCGCCGAGAGTCGGCGCCAAGACCTCGGGATCGACCACGGCGGCGGCCCCGGCGCGGACGGCGAGGCGCCGCGTCGGCACGTCGGCGAGGGTCTCTATGCGGACGCGCCCGTCAACGACCTCCAGCACGCGGCCCGTGTCGAGATCCTCCACCACGAGCCCGTCCGGCCAGTCGCCGAGGCGGTCCAGGCGGAGGTCCACGGCGGCCCCGGCGGGCGGCGTCACCGTGAGCGCCCACGTGGCAGCCTCGCGGGGCTGGAAGTGGCTGATCCAGTCCTCGCCGTCGGCGCGGGCGGCGAGGCGGAGGCTACCGTCGACCGGCGGCGGCTTGCGGAGGTCGGCCGGCGGACCGTCCAGCGGCGCGTCCGTCCCCTGGAGGCCGAGCGTCACCTCGTCCGTCGACGTGCCCGACACGGCCGTGACGCGTAGCGCAGCAGCCCCTGCTCCGGCCCGCGCCTGGACACGCTCTGACAGCGTCCGCTCGGCGACGGGCTGGCTGGGCGACGCACGGAACCGCAGCAACCCCGATGGGCCCGGATTGAACACGAAGTAGCCCTCCCACGGCTGGAGCGTCGCCTGCCCCCCGACGAACGAGCCGGTGAAGGCCACCGGGTCCTCGACCGCGATCGGCCGCCGCACGTCGTCCCAGGAGATCGAGAAGAGGAACGGGTTGCCGATCTGGTTCCAGCCGGTGCGCACCGGAATGGTAACGTCGGCCGCGAAGATGCCCCCCTTGCCGATGGTCACGCCCGTCGACAGCCCGCGGTCGATGTCGAACGTCCCACCAGAACTCGTGATCAGCCAGTAGCCCGCGCCGGGGCGGATGCGCTCGAACAGCTCCCCGTCGGGGATCGCATCCCGGTAGTCTTCCACGAGCGGGTCCCAGCGGAGCAGCCGCCACTGTGCCGGGTCGCCGGTCTCCCCGAAGTCGTCGCCGAAGACGTCGATGGGGGCGTCGCTGCCGAGGACGGCGGGCAGGCCGGAGTTCGCCCCCAGCACGAACGGCACCGACACCATCCGGTACTGCCGCCTCGGCAGATCCACGGCCGACGTGATCGCGGGCACCAGCACCGGGACCCGGAACGGGAACGCCTCGGGGTTCTGGAGCGGCTCGGTGAAGGTCTCGCCGTCGAGCACGTACGACGCGTAGACCTCCAGGCCGGAGGGCGGGATCTCATCGATCACCACGGTCCAGAACGCGTCCCCCTGGTCGACCCCCACGAACTCCTGATAGGCCGTCTCCCCGACCGCGCGGACGAAGAGTGAGGCCGACTCGGGGAGCGTTTCGAAGAACTGCGCCGTGACTTCGGCCGAGAGACCGACGACCGGGATCTGCGGGTCGAGGCGGATCTGGAGGGGAGCCTGCGCCCCGGCCGATGAGGCCAGCGCGACCAGGAGGGCGGCGAGCAGGAGCGGGCGGAGGGTCATGGGCGGTTGCCTCCCGACGGCGGGGTGGGCGGCGGAGGGGGAGGATCCGGGAGCGTGCCGAGGATGCCCGCGTCACTCCCCTCGACACCGGGCTCACGTGTCTCGGTGCCCGGGGTGACGTGCCCGCCGAGCGCGGCTCTCAGTTGGTCCGCACGGCGACCGACGAGCGAGGGACCGGCCAGAGGGACGGGGTCGATGGTGGCCGCCGCCGTGGCGGTCAGCGTGGGCGCGGCGGGGGCCGAGGTCGCGGCGGAGAGCGTAGCAGACGTGCCCCGGCTCCCGGCGAGCGAGAAGCCGGGGTCACGCTGGAGCGCCTCGCCGTAGAGCCGCCGCGCGCCGAGGAAGTCACCGTCGTCCTCCAGCAGCAGGCCACGGCTGTAGAGCAGGAATGCAACAAGGTCCGTAGTCGGCGCCTGGAGGAGCCGTACCGAGTCCGCCGCGGCGACGGTCACGCCGAGCGAGGACAGCACACCGAGTGTGATCGTCTTCTGGATCTGGAACAGGTCGGCCACGCCGCCCTCGGTGGTCTCCACGTCGCGCAGCGACCCCTCCCAGAGCGCGGACTCGATGCGGAGCGACTCGCCCTGCACGTCCACCTCACCGCCGACCAGCTTGTCGGCCCGGAGCAGCATCCCCATGCGCGGGGCGGTGGCCGGGTTGAGAATGCCGTCGCGGGCGAGGTTGTACTCGGCCAGGAGCGCCTGCAGCCGCGCCCGCTCGACGACGGTCAGCGAGCCGACCGAGGCGAGGTCGATGGCGAGGACCTCGGCGAGGCCGCGCCCGAGGGCGGCGTACTCGGCATTGTCGCCGCGGTACGCGAACGGCAGCACGCCGACGGCGCCCGTCCCGGCGGCCGTGGTGACCGAGTCCTCGACGGTGAGCGCCGTCGCGAACTCGCGCTGGAGGCGCGCGCGGACGAGCCCGTCCAGGCGGCCCCGCAGCGAGTCGCGGTAGACGTCTCCGGCGGCGACCGAGAGGTAGCGCGCGTAGGCGTCCTCCGCCTCGGCGGTCTGGCCGAGGGCCTCGTGGACGAGGCCTGTGAAGTAGAGCGTCTGGCCGTCGCGCGGCGCGAGCGCGAGCGCCCGCTCGAAGGCGCCGAGCGCAGGCCCGTACGCTTCCTCGACGGCCAGCAACGCGCCGAGGTCGCGGAGCGCCTCGATGTCGCCGGGGTTTTCGAGCACGCGCGTTTCCAGGTCGGCGCGGGTCGGCACGACACCGACGGTGGGCCCGGCGCAGGCCGCCAGCCCGAGGGCCAGCCCGAGGAGGCCAGGGACGAGACGGGTCACAGAGCGAGGGGGCGTGGGGGGCGGACGTGCGGCGTGACGGTCATCGGGAGTTGGCGGCGACGAGGGGCACGACGCCCTCGTCCATGCGGAGTTGGGCGGGCTCGTAGTCCGGGTCCAGCGAGAGCGCCAGCTGGTACTGCTCCAGCGCGGCGCCGTAGTCCTCGGTCTCTTCCAGGGCCAGCCCGCGAGCGTAGGCGATCACGGCGTCGAGCGACTCGGCGGCCTGCGAGGTCGGCGCGGCGGGCAGGCGGGCGTCCACCGCCTCGGCGACGAGTTCGCTGAGGCACGACACGAGCGCGTCGAACTGGTCGGCACGGCCCTCAACGCGCTCGCCCATCAGGATGCGGCCGGTCTCGACGTCCACGACCCGAGCCGTCAGGAGCATGTTCTCCCCGGACTTGATGTAGGTCCCGAACACGACCTGGTCGGCGCCGAGGAGGCGGCCCGCCTCCCGGCCCGCAGCCTCGCCGGTCCCCAGCGACTGCTCGTCGAGGAGCCACTGCAGGCGGACGCGCTCGACCAGTTCCAGCTCGGTGGCGCCCCGCATCCGGTCGATCATGAGCGACGCGAAGCCGAGGCGGAGCGGGTCGACCTGCGCGTGATCGGTGATGGAGCCGTTCGTGAAGTCGGCGATGGCCAGCGTCCGCGCGCGATCCGTGCGGACGGCGTACGAGCCATCGGTATGGCGGCGAACCTCGTAGAAGGTCTCCAGCAAGGCCAGCGGCTCCACGTCCGGGTTCAGACGGACGACCGGGGGCTCGGTCTCGACAAGCCGCCGCAGCGCGTCGCCCGCCCCGGCGCGGTCGCCCATCGCGAGCCGCGTCCGCCCCAGCATCCGCAGCGCGACGCGACGCACCGGGTCGCCCGCGGATCCGGCGACGGCGTCGAACTGGCTCGCCGCGGCCTCAAAGTCGGCGCCGCTGTACGCGACCATGGCGGCGTCGAGGGCCGCGCTCTGGCCGCGCACGTCGGAGTAGTTGGGCTCGACGGACGGCGGATCGGGTGCCGGCGGCGGAGCCTGCGCGGTCGTCGTCGTGCGCGGCGCGTCACACGCCGCGATTCCGGCGGACGAGCCGGACATCGAGGAGGTGGCGCCGGAGCCGCCGCAGCCGGCCAGCACGAAGCCAGCGAGCGCGAGGGCCGAGAGGAAAGCCGGGAAGCGTGTCATGCGAACGGAGTGCTTAGTTGGCCGACCGGATCTCGAAGGCGAGAGGCACCGGCGGCAGGGGGTCTGGCGAGAAGCGCGGCGGCACGTCGACGGTCATCATGTCCTGACCCACGACCTCGTAGCCGCGGCGGCGGACGATGATGGTGTGGCGCCCGACGGGCAGCGTCACCTGCGTCGGCGTCTGGGCTCCCGGCTGGCCGTCCACCACGACGGTCATCCAGGCGCCCTCTGCGCCGGTGGTGGTCACGCGGACGACCCGAGACGGCGCGTAGCACCGGACGGCCGACCGCTGGCCGGCGGTCACGGTCACGCGCGTCGTTTCAGAGAGCGGGCCCGCCTGACAGCGGGCGGTGTAGGTGCCGGGACTCATCTCCCGGCTCCCCCCTGACATACTGGAACCGTCGAGGGAAAGCGTCACCCCGGCGTCCATCGTCACATCGACGGTCCCCATGCGCGCGGGCGCGGGGCCGGTGCTCTGCAGGGGAGGGGACGGCTGCTGGACCTGTGGCGGAGGCTGCGATTGCGTCTGCTGCGGCATCGGCTGCGCGATGGGGCCAGACTGGGCGACGGGAGTGTCGGTGGGCGGCGGCGGCGCCGTTCCGGCCTGCACCGCGACGGTCTGCGGCGGGGGGGGCGCGGGATCGAACGTGGGCAACACATCGACGGTGAGCGTCGTGTCGAGGCGCGTCGAGATGACGCGGAGCGTGTGGTGGCCCGTCCCGAGCGACAGCCGCGTCGGCAGGGGCACCGCCTGGGTGCCGTCCACGAGCACCGAGGCGGGCTCGGCCGTGCCGTCCCAGAACGCCGACACGTCGACGGCCTGGTCGGGCGTCGCGCAGGCGACCCGCCGCTCGGCGCCGCGACCCACCTCCACCTCGGTCGTCGCCGAGGCGCCGTGGGCCACGCACAGGACCTCGTGCGTGCCGGGGCTCACGTCGACCTCGCCGGCGACCGGCTCCCCATCAAGGAAGTAGGTGACCTCGGCGAGAGGGACGAGGGTGAGCGTGGAGGTCCGCGTCAGCCACCAGCCGAGGGCCAGCAGCGCCAGCACGCCGGCCGCGATCCCACTGAGGATGGCGGGCGACGGGCGACGGCCCGAAGCGGGCGAGGTCGGGGCCGTGTCGGGGGCCTGCCTCGGGGGCGGGACGACCGGTGGCGGCGGGGGCGGCATCCGGGTCCGCGTCGGCGCGGCGTCGTCGCCGACGCCCGCGAGCGCCTCGCGCATCTCCGCCGCGGAGGCATAGCGCCGGTCGGGATCCTTTTCGAGCGCCCGCATGAGCGCCGTCGCCACCTCAGGCGGCACACGGTCGTCGAACGCGGTCGGCGCCGGAAACTCGTCCTCCACGATGGCGCGCATCATGGTGAAGTCGCCCCCGTCGCGGTCGAACGGGAGGCGCCCGACGAGCGCCTCGTAGGCCGTCAGGCCCAGCGAGAAGAGGTCGCTGCGGTGGTCCAGCGTCGGCAGCGAGCGGACCTGCTCGGGCGACATATAGGCCAGCGTCCCCGCCACGGCCTGCGTCCGCGTCGCGTCACCGTCGGACTGGAGGCGGGCGAGGCCGAAGTCGGTCAGCTTGACCGTGTCGTCGGTGGTCAGGAGCACGTTGCGCGGCTTGATGTCGCGGTGCACCACGCCGACCGTGTGGGCGGCCTCCAGTCCGAGCAGCATCTGCCGAAGCAGCGGCCAAAGCGTGGCCCACGGCATCGGCCCGTCGGCCATCCGGTCGTGGAGGCTGCCGCCGTCGACGTACTCCATCACGATGAACAGCCCGTGCTCGGTCTCACGCAGCGCCATCACGCGCACGATGTGGGGGCTGGCCACGCGCGCCATCGCCCGCGCCTCCGTCCGGAAGCGGCGGACGAACGAGGCATCGGTCGTCATCCCGGCCGTGATCGACTTCAGCGCGACCGGGATGCCGAGCGCGGTGTCCTCGGCTCGGTACACCACGCCCATGCCGCCGCGCCCGAGCACGCCCTGGATGTGGTACTCGCCCACGCGGGCGCCGATCAGCGGGTCGGAGGGAGGAGAGGCGGCGCTCATGCAGTCACGGAGTTGAAAGGGCCGGAGAGAGTGGACAGGACGGAGGAGAAGGCGCTTTCCTTCATCCCTGTCGATCTGCCGAGTCGCTCACCGAGGCGGAGCGACTGGGGCGGGGGAGGGCGGGCGCCGACACGGCCATCACGGCGCCACCTGGACCACGACTGCCGTCGCGTTGTCGCGGCTGCCGAGGGTGCTGGCGAGGGTGACCAGCCAGTCGGCGGCCTCCTGCGGCGAGTAGCGGTGGACGGAGCGCACGATCTCGTCGGCGGAGACCGGGGCGAGGCCGTCGGAGCAGAGCACGAACCGGTCGCCCGCGCGGAGCGCCCCGGCGCGGACCACGTCCACCTCGACGTGCTCGCGGATGCCGATGGCGCGCGTCAGGTGGTGGGCGCGCGTGCGCGCGATCTCCGCCAGCGAGGGATCGTGGCGGGCGGCCTCGCCGAGCGTGTGGTCGGTCGTCATCTGGACGATCTCCTCGCCCCGAACGCGGTACGCGCGGCTGTCGCCGACGTGGCCGAGGTAGGCCTGCCCGTCGGCGACGAGCAGGAGCGTGCAGGTGGTGCCCATCTGGCGGACGTACGAGCCCGCGTTGGCGCGCGCCCAGACGGCGTCGTTGGCGGCCGTGATCGCAGCCTGCATCAGCGCGAGGCGGTCCGGCTGGGACCGGAAGCCCGGCCCGAAGGCGCCCATCATGGCGTCCACGGCGACGTTGCTGGCCTCGGCGCCCGCCTCGTGGCCGCCCATCCCGTCGGCGACGGCGAACACGGCGGGCTGCGGGACCACCCGGCCCACCACGTCGCCCGAGGCGATGGCGATGGCCGGCAGCACGCCAAAGGCGTCCTGGTTCTCGCTGCGGACGGCCCCCACGTCGGTCCGCGCCCCGGCGGCGATGCGGAGCGTCTGGGCGACGGCGGGGGATGGGGCGGGGGCGGAGCGGGGAAGAGGATCCACGGAACCGATGGGTGGGGTCGGGGGACTAGTCGCCGGGCGCCGGGGCGCTCTCGGAGCGGCGCTGCTGGAGCGCGCCGGTGCCGAAGCGCACCGTGCGGCCCGAGGTCGGGCCGGTCTCGGGCGCGATGCCGCCGCGCCCGCCTGCCAGCGCGACCTGCACCGGCGGGTCCATGTCGATGCCGAACATCCGTGGATTCTGGCCGATCACGGCCGCCGCGAAGATGTTCAGCACGTAGTCCTTGGTCTCGGCAGGCATCCGGCTGCGGTACTCGGTCAGGAAGCGCCAGTAGGTCCGGTGCGCGGGGTCGTTGGCGATGCCCCGCATGTGGTTCTTGATGCGCCCCTCGCCCCAGTTGTAGGACGCGCAGACGAGCAGCCCGCTGGCCTGCGCGAGGTGGGAGTAGATGTCGTGCAGGTAGCGCGCCGCGGCGTCGGCGGCGAGGCCGAAGTCGTGGCGTTCGTCGAGCGGGTCGTACTGGCTGGTGGCCACCAGCGGCCCGGGCTCCAGGCCGTACCGGCGCCCAGTCTCCGGGATGAACTGCCAGGCGCCCTTCGCATGCCCGTAGCGCGTCCACGGCCCCACGGCGCGCGTGTCGAAGTTGCTCTCCTGCAGCGACAGGTAGAAGAACTCGGTCGGCATGCCGTGGCGGCGCAGCGCGTTGACCGCCTGCACGTCGAAGCCGTTGACCTGGGCGTGGCGGACGGCCTGCTGAAAGCGCCCACTCCGCTTCCACTTGTTGACGTACACCTGGACCTCGTCCACGAACGCGTCCGGGATGGTCAGCTCGCTTTCCCCGAACGCCCGAGCGACGCGATAGATGGCTTCCTCTTCGGAGGAGAGTCCGTCGTACACCCCCAGGCGACGGACGAACTGGTCGTAGCGGGATGCCGTCCGGCGGCGGGCCTCGCGGGCACGCTCCAGGTCCACGGTCAGGCTGTCTGCGTTCTCCGGGTCCGCCTCGATCTGCGCCTGGACCCGCTGGACCTCGTTCGCCACCGCGATCTCGTAGGTGCGGAGTTCGTAGAACAGTTCCTGCGCCTCGGCCCGCAGCTGGTTGATGCGGTACTGGAGGTAGCCCGCGTAGCCGATCGCGAGCACACTTACGGCCAGCACGCCGATCACGATGGTCTGGTACCGCGACCGCTCCTTCTTCTGGACAGTCGCCTGCGCCTGCTGGAGGTCGTCGTAGGCTCTGCGGATGAAGCGCGTCCGCTCGCCGATGTTCTCGTCGTCCTCGTCACCGCCGAAGTAGTGCTCGACGACGGCGTCGTAGGAGAGCGCGTCGGTAGAAGGGCCGCCTCCGGCGGCTGCGGATGGGCCGTCGGCGGCACTGTCCCCTGAGGGGGACGACGGGGCCTCCGGCTCCGAGGGGGGCGAGGCGATCTCCCCCAGGTCGGGCACCGGCGGGTCGACCCGCGGTGAGGCGACGGGTGGCAGTGCCTCCACCGCTTCGGGCGACGGACGGAAGGGGTCGTCTAGGTCGGGCGCCTCGACCTCCCCAGGCGCAGGCGGCGCCTCGGCGACGGGTGCCCCCACCGTCTCGCCCGTCGAGGCGGACGGGGTGAACCGGAGGACAGGCCCCCCCTCTCCCACCTGCACCTCCTGCGCCGCTGTCACATGGACCCGCGCGACCCGCTCGCCGTCGACCAGGGTGCCGTTGGCGCTGCCCAGGTCCGTGATCCACCACCCGTCGTCGGCAGGGGCGATCTCCAGATGACGGCGGCTCACACGCGCCTCCTCGGGCAGCGCCACGTCGCAGGAGGCGTCGCGGCCGAGCGTGAACGGTCGGTCGAACGTCCACACCTGCCCCCCCGCCTCGACGCGAAGCGGGGCCGACGCGACCGACGGGCCGGGGGGATCAGCCGCCATCGGCAGTCGCTGCGGGGGCCGCGTTCGGGACCTCGACCCCGAACACCACGCCGACCGGGTGGGGCAACACCGCGCGTGGTGGTCGCAGGCGGACGCCGTACGTGCGCGTGGTCTCGGTGTCGTGCTCGTCGAGGTACTGGACCGTCACGGCGTCGGGCTCGACCGGCCCACCGTCGCCGCGGAGGAAGGCGCGGAAGCGACGGTCGATCTCGGCGATGGCAGCGTCCGGGTCGAGCCCGGCGCAGGCGGGACCGATGACGAGCGCGCGATGCGACGCGAGTGCGGTCAGGACGGCCGCGGGCAGACTGGCACGGGCGCGAGCGTCGCCCGAGGCGTCGGCGGGAGTCGCGGTGGTCGCGGGCGGCCCCATCACGGCGCGGTCGGTGCGGAGCGGACCCGAGAAACCGAGCACGCCCGCCCGCGCGAGGTCGTCGAGGACGCTGTCGCCGAAGGCCGCGGCCAGCGGCATCGCCCCCATCCGCGTGGTGCGGACCGGCAGGTCGGGCACGGTCTGCCCGGCCGACGCCGTCGGCCAGCCGCGGTCGGCGTGCGCCGCGGCCATCGCGAGGCCGACGAGCAGCGCGCCGCCCCCCCACAGCCGCTCGCCGCCCTCGACCCCGTGGGTCTTGTCCACGTGGTCCGGGCCGTAGGCGTGGCGCAGGAGAAACGGCGGGACGGCGAGCGCCAGGAACGCTGCGTCGGGGCGCGTCCGAAGCGAGCGGAAGGCAGCGTACTCGGGCTGCCGGAGCAGGGCGGTCGCAGGCGGCAGGCGCGAGAAATCGGTCGGCGCGGAGAGCCCGAAAAAGGCGGGCGACGCGCTCACCACGATGGGTACCTGAAGGCTGGCGCCCGAGGCCGCGAGGTCCCCCAGGGCCGTCAGGTCGGCCGAGGTCGTCTCGACGGCGTGGTCGACCAGCACGGCCGCCAGCGGCGTCCGCTCGACGCCGTGCGCGTACTCGGGAAGCAGCACCTGATGGTGGACCGCCTCAGCGAGCGCAGTCTTGGACGCGGCGAGCACCGACAGCCGCGCGCCCTGGCGGAACGCGAGCCGGTCCACGAGTCGCCTCAGCCCCGTCCAGGCTGCCTCAGCGCGGCGCACGTCCGGGTGCTCGACGACGGCGGACAGGGTGCGGCGGAGGCGCGAGGCGAGGTCGGTCGCGACGCGCTCGGCAGCGGCGCGGTCCACGTCGCCGGTCGGCTCGGAGGCCGCGCGGACGAGGGCACCCAGCAGGGGGTCCTTCGGCGGCGTCGCAGGGTCGTCGCCGTCCAGGGCGACCATGCCCAGCAAGGCGTCGAGGCCGCCGTCGTCGCTCGGAGGGGCCGAGGGGCCACCCGGACGTGCCGCCACGGCCGCAGCCAGCCCGTCGGCTCCGGCGACGCCAGTCTCGGCGAGGCGGTCGCGGAGGGCCTCCAGCGTGACGCCGCCCCGCCGGGCCTCGTCCAGGACGGCGCGCGCGCGGTCGGCCGCGGTCAGGGCCGGCACGCGAGCGACGATGCCCGCCGGGGTGAAGGCGTCGAGCGCGTCGGCGGTCCACTCCACCTCGGTGGGCGCACCGTCGAGGCCGGGCACGCGAACAGCCAGCATCGGGCCGTGCTCGCGCATCCGCTCGGCGACCGTGTTCGGGTCGACTTCCCAGACGCGGTCGCCGTCGGCCCAGTCGGGCACCGGGGCCTGCGGGTCGAGGTCGGCGACGAGGAGGAGGCGGAACGCGCCGCCGCGCTCGCGCGGTGACGCCCCCGCCGTCGGCGCCTCGGCCGTCGTGCGGTCCGGGTCGGAGGTGATCGTGAAGCCGACAGACGGAGACTCGGACATGGCAGAGGGAACGGGGCCGCTCCGACATGGCGCAGCCGACTGACCCTATACACCGGAAACCTCCGCCCTCCCCGTCACAGGAGTGAGGCGTGACCGGTGAACCACGAGCGAGGCGGGGGCCCGCCTCGGCACGGGGGCGAGCTCCCTGTCGCCCTCAGTCCGCGTAGTGCCCGGCCACGTACCAGCGGCCGGGGACGAAGCGCTGAGCCGCCGCCCACTCCCCCATCGCCCTGAGGGCCGCCCGCTGGCGCTGGACCTCCCAGGTCGGCTCGAACGGCAGCGTCATCCGGTAGCGGACCGCCAGTTCGTCGGCGATCCAGCGGCGGAGCCGATGCGGCACGAACGGCGCGCACAGCGACGACACCTGGCTCTCCGGTCCCGCCGCTCTCCCGAGGCGGACGCGCGGGGTCTCGGCGACGTGCGGCTCGTGGTCGGCCCACCACGCCTGCCAGACCTCCGGGTCGGTGCTCGGACCGGTGACCGTGGTGCCCCGTGGCGGCTGACCCGGCGGCACGAGCGGCTCGCCATTCGCCAGCCGCTCCTTCTCGTCGTCGAACAGCTCGTCCTCGTCGGGCACGTCCTCGACGAACGTGTCGGCGGTGAGGTCGGCGCCGGTGATCAGGTCGAGGGCGCGGGCGGCGGCGGGGGCAGCCTCGCCGGAGAGCGCGGCGATGAGGACGGGGACGGAGCGCGGATCGCCCATCAGCCCCAGTACATCCGCGGCGGCGGAGGCGGAGGGCGGATGCTGAAGGACCTCGTGGAGCCACGGGACGGCGGCCGCGTGCCCGGCGAGCGCGAGCGTCGGCAGGAGCGCGGGGTCGGTGCGGGCGGCTCGGAGGACGGTCGCAGGCGCGTCCGGGGCTCCGCTGCGCAAGAGCGCGACGGCCGCTTCCAGGCGCACCTCGGCATCCTCGTCGGACAGGAGCGGGCGGACGACGCCGTCCACCAGTCCGTCGGCCGTCTGGCCGAGCGCGCGGACGATCCGGGCGCGGAGCGACGGCGGCGCCTCCGGGAGCGCGTCCAGCAGGCCGTCGCGGCCAGGCAGTTGGCGGGCTGTCACGAGGTCGGCCGCGAGGCGGAGGCGTCGCGGGTCGCCGAGGAGGTCGGCACGCAAGGCACCGGGCTCCCACGCCGTTGGCAGCTCGGCCACGAGCGCGTCCGACATCGCGTCGAGCGCCTCGTCGTCGTCCGGGTCCACGCCCTCCATGGCCACGCCGACGAGGTCGCTGCGGCCGTGGCGGCAGAACACGCGGAGGCCGGTGTGCAGCTCGCCCGCGTCGCCGTCGAGCGCCTGCTGGCGGCAGACGGCGAGCGCGAGGTCGCCCCCGAGCACGAGCGCGTCCAGGTGGGCCTCCAGGCGGGCCTCCTCGTCGCCGAGGTCGAACCAGGCGAGGTCCGGGTTCTCGCGGTCGGCCGGGCGCTGCTCCCAGAGCGCGGCGGCCTCGGAGAGGTGCTCGAGGTAGAGGCCGATGCGGAAGCCCTGCTCGGAGCCGTCTTCGTGGAGATCGTCGAGCACGGGATCAGGAGGGTGGGTGGGACCGGCGGTACTCCGCCGCGAGGCGGTCGATCTGGCGGAAGAGATCGTCCGGCCAGGCGTCCGTCGGTCCGAGCCGGGCCGGACGCGGGCAGTAGACGTAGTCCTCCTCCAGCGACCACCCCACGCGCTCGGCGAGATGCAGGAGCGCGATAGCCTCGATGGAGACGTGCTGGCGGACGCGAAACA
Organism: Rubrivirga sp. SAORIC476; assembly: GCF_002283555.1. Taxonomy (NCBI): domain Bacteria; kingdom Pseudomonadati; phylum Rhodothermota; class Rhodothermia; order Rhodothermales; family Rubricoccaceae; genus Rubrivirga; species Rubrivirga sp. SAORIC476. The sequence goes on from NZ_MVOI01000003.1 coordinate 1,631,481, forward strand.
CCGGGTCGCTCAGCCGGTCGGGCGTGAGGGCGGCGACCCAGGCCGTGTGAGCGTCGAGCACGCCCTCGAACGCATCGCGGAAGGCACTTTCGTCGCGGGCCTGGAAGGCACGGCACACGTCGAGCCGTGGGTCCCGGGCGCCGTTCGCCACGCGCTCGTAGCGCTCCACGAGCGCTGCCGGGGCAGGCAGCCCGGCCTCGGCCGCGGCGTCGGCGAAGGCGTGCGAGAGGAACCCGACGTAGCAGAAGTCATCCTCGTACTCGCCCTCCGGGATCCACGCGCCGGGCCCGGACGCGACCAGGTCAGCCGCGAGCGCGTCATGTCGGGCACAGAGGGCGGCGAACAGCGCGGGCGTCCGCGAGACGGCACGCTCGGGCGCGTCCAGTCCCTCTCGCGCGCACTGCTCGAGAAACCAGATCCGCGCCCTCGCGCTGTGCACGAGGTCCTCCCGGTACTTGTGGGCGTCGTACCGGACGAGCAGGTTGCACAGCGCGAGACCCTCGAAGGCGTCCTGGATCTCCTCGGCCACGCTCCCCAGGTCCTCCGGGCCAGGCCCCGACACAGCCCCTCCGACCGCCATGCGGGTGTCGGAGAGCAACGCGTCGTAGACATCTTCCAGCGTTTCCACGAGCGTCTAGAGAGTGTAGGTCGCCGGAGACGAGAACGCCGAGCCGACCGGGGCCTCGGCTTGGAGCCGGTGCATCTGCTCGGCCGTCACGAACAGGCGCGTTGGGAGGTGTGTCGGACGAAACACGGAGCGCTCCGGGTCGAGGCGATCGGCATCGACAGCGAGACCGTAGCAGACGGAGATGAGGTCGGGGTCGATAGGGTTCATCTCCACCTGCGACGCCCCCAGGTCGAGGCAGTCGACCGTCCCGAGCGGGTTGACGATGACGTAGGCGCGCTCGGTCGGCCGGTCCTTGTGGTTGTACACGGCCACGTCGAGAAGCTCCAAGTGCGCCGCCTCCGCGAGACCTGCCGCCTCGGCCGCATCCCGTGCGACCACGAGCAGGCTGTCGAGGTTGTACAGCACGTCGGGCAGGCGGACATCGCGGGGGTACGCCGGGTCCATGCGAAACGCCGCGTCGGACGGAAAGCGCTCGGCGACCGAGATGCCGCGCTTGAGCTCCCACACGTCCTCGACGTTGTCGAGGTACTGGGCGGACGCGTAGCCGCGCACGGGGGCAGGCTCCCAGATCAGCGCGGGAGCGTCGAGGTCCGGGCCGTCGTCGCCAGGAAACTCGTCCGGGAAGCCGTCGGGGAAGTCGTTCATCGGAGGATCAGGAGATGGCCTTCCACATGTCGTCGAGCCCGCCGATCACGGCACCCGACGAATCCAGCGGGAGCGGCTGGCGCTTGGTCGGCGTCGCGGCCATGGAAAAGGGCTTGTACCAGTGGTTCCGCCACTTATTCTGCATCTTCCAGCATGCGTACGTGCCGAGCGCACGCAGGCCTCGAGCCTTGAGGCGGGCCAGGAACGTCGCCGTGCACTGCTCCACGAGCCGCTTGAGCGCCTTGACCTCGACCTTGTGCGGGTTCCGCTTCTTCGAGTCGATGACATCCCACACGTGGTCCTTGAGCCACTTCTTGCACTCGTCGGTGTAGCCGTCTCGCGTGTTGTGGTCTACGTCGTGGGCCGGGATGTTCAGCGGCACCTTCCCGCCTGAGGCGGCATACTGGCGCTTGAGCGGCATCCCGTACATGTTCGGAGGGTCGTTGATGTCCCACGGCATCACCCAGAGGCAGTTCTCGATGAACTCCTCGCTCCCGGACGGCAGCACGCGGCCGCCCATTGCGTGATCGCACAAGATGTGGTGGGCCTGCCACTTCTTGCCGCCACCGGACATAAAGCCCTTCCCGCCCGCCTTGCAGCGCTTCCGGTAGGTCCGCGACGAGCGCCGCGTGAGCGTGCTCTGCCGCTTGGCGTTCTTCTGGAAGTGGGTCGTAGCAGCGGGAGCAGCCATAGATGAGGAGGGTCAGAGGGCAGACACGAGGACGGCGCTACGGCGAGCGGTCGCTTCGGCACCAAGCACGAGGGCGGTCGGGGCCGGAGCGTAGCCCCGAGCGAAGGCGCGAAAGGCGACGGCAACACCGAGTGCCCCGCTCGCGGCACCGGTGTCGCCGAACGCGAGGGCGGGATAGGTGGCCGCCTCCAGCCCCTCCCGAAGCGACGGTGCCTGCGAGAGCGCATGGCCCCACTCCGCCGACCGGAAGGGCTCGCCGTTGCAGTCGGAGAGAAGCCAGGGGGAGGTGGCACCCGCGAGCGACTGCGCGAGCGCGGCGAGGGCGCGCCCCGTCGGCGGGCGTCCCGCATAGAGGTGTGCGGCCTCGTCGGCCACCGCCGCGTCTCGGACCAGGCCCACACACGTCCCGCTGGTGTCGCGTTCGAGCAGCAGGAAGACCGCCGCCTCGCCCGGGGCCAGGCCCGGCGTCGGCCCCGACTGGTCAAGGCGCTCGTGCTCGGCCAGCCGACCGACGACCGAGCTTCGGATGAGGCTGTCGAAGGCCCCCACGACGCACGCCTCCCCGACGCGGAGCCGGTCGAGGGCGAGGCGGAGGCCCAGCGCGAACCCGGCGCGGCCCTCGAAGAGCGTCAGGCGCTCCGGCGAGACAGGCATCCCGACACCCGCGGCGAGCGCGTCGCCCAGCCGGTGCGCGGCCAGGGCCACCTCGGCCGCGACCGGGTCGGCCTCGGGCACCTCGTCGGGGTCGACCTCGTCGGGGTCATCGTCCGGATACGGGGGCTCCACGGGGAGCCCTTCCGGCGCAGCCACGACCCAGCGCGCGCGCGCCAGCACCTCGGCCGGGGCCGACGCCGCGAGGCTCCGCGCCCCGAGTTCGGCGACCCGCAGGAGCCGCCCGGCGCCGTCGAAGCCCCGCGTGAACGGGCCGATGGGGTGCCCGACGGCCGGAACCGGGTCCTCGGTCGCGGGCGGCGTGACGAACCCGTCCAGCAGCGACGGGCGCGACAGGCCAGCGCGCGCGGCCGCACAGGCGGTCGTGACCTCCAAACCGAGGCTCGACACGAGGCCGATGGCCGTGACAGCGAGGGGCGGCGTCTCCACGGATCAGTACGCCTTGCCGCAGATCGCGCAGTCCGGCTTCGGAGGCAGCCCGACGGCCACGACAGGCGGCTGGATGACCGGGAAGGGCGGCGTGTTCTTGTCGTTGTGGAGCATGATGTCGAACGCCCGTGCCACATTCTTGCCTTCCACCTTGACATCGAAGGAGAACATCACGAACTCGGCCTTGCCCTTGATCTTGTTGCTCACCACGCCCCCTCCCGCAGACCCGGCCTCGTCGCCGGTGCTCATCCTGAAGTTGGAGTCTTTTGTGCAAATCGGGTTGCCGTCCATCTTCACCTTCTTGCTGCCCTTCGCGGTGTCGCTCGACATCGCGATGTTCGGGTACGGGATCGGGACCGGGCCGCCCGGGGTTGGCGTCTTGCAGACGTCGGGGAAGGCCGTCGTGATGCCGGTGCTGGCCTTGTGGACCACCGAGAGAAAGTTGACGCCGACGGAGGAGGGCATGGCTAGTTGAGGGTGATCGTGATGTCGCCGAGGTCGTAGAGGTCGCGTGGCAGGCGCAGTCCGCCGCTCCAGACGAGGACCACCTCGCCGTGCCGCCCGCCGTCACCGTCCACCACGACCCGGTCCAGGCCGAGGCTGACGGGCAACGCGCCCTTCGCACGACTCTCGGCGGTGGCCGACGGCGACAGGCCGGGCAGGGTAAACCGAAGCAGTCCCTGCGGCGACACCCCCAAGGCCGCCCCGTGCTCGTCGCCGCGGAGACGGCCCGGAACCGACAGCCCCGGAGGCGCCGTGTCGAAGAAGCGGCCATCGAAGTCGTCGGGCAGAAGCGGACGGCGCGTCTCCATCCAGGCCTCGTCGTAGGTGCCGGCGAAGGCCGACCGGGGCTGCCATCCGGGAGCGACAAACCCGACGGGGGCGGGGGCAGGCCGGTCCTCCGGGGACCGGATCAGCGCATCGGGGCGCTCGAAGTTGGGCAGCCGGGACGCGTCCACCACCTGCTGGCTCCGTTTGGCGCGGAAGCCGACCCCGACGGGATTGCGAGGATCGAAGTCGTGATCCTGCTCCGCACTCGACGACGCGTCAGTGCCCCCGGCGGCGCGCTCGTAAGCGAGCGGGATCCGCTCGTAGGGCATGGGCCGGGAGATCCGCGTGATGCCCAGGGCCGCCTGCCACTCGCGCTCCCCGAACACACGAAACGACGCCTTCGCCGCCCCGAGTTGAATCCCTACGTCGCCCTCTCGGTCTCCCGGTCGGACAGGATAGGCCGAGCCGGTCAGCACCACGTCCGTCGAGCCCTTCCGGATGGCGAGGTCCGACGCATAGACGAGGCTCGACACGCCCGGCTCGCCGGTGAACGCGTCGGCGAGTGCCACCTCCCGCTGGGCCTCGGCCGGGACCATCCCCCCGGCCCCATCGAGCGCGTAGGTCGCCTTGAGCATCACGACGAGGAGATCCGCCCCGTCGAGGTCGGAGACGACGGTGGGCAGCGCGGCGAACGGCGTGGGGTTGACGATCTCCATCGGAGGCGCTCAGTTGATGGCGACGCTAGCGCCTTTGACCTTGTGGAGCCGCTTCGCCCGGCTCGTGATGTCGGTCCCCAGCACTACCACCTTGCCGCGCTTGTCGATGCGGATGGAGCCGCCGCCGCACTCCAGCGAGAGCGACTCGTCGGCCGCGATCGTGACCTTGCGGCCCGCGATCCGGACGGTCTCGACGCCCTCCGGGATCACCACCTCGACGACGCGGGTGGCGGGCCCGGCGGGAGCCCGAGGCAGGCCGACCCGGCCGAGCACATAGCCCTCGTCAGCCCCGGTCGGCGCGACGACGAGAACGCGGTCGCCCTCTACGGCCTGAAGCGGACGGTCCTCGGACATCTGGAGCAGACGGCACAGGCTCTCGGCTCCGTCGTCGTGGCGCACGGTCACCTCCCCCGCGTCACCGACGGCGCAGACGGTCGCCTCTCTCATCTGGGTACTCTGTAGAAGGTCGAACATGGCTGGCTGGAAGTCTGCGTGGGAGGTCGGCGTCCTGCGGGCGGGCTAGTTCTCGGCGATCTGGGATCCCTTGAGCGTCATCTTGCCCGAGGCTTTCAGGTCGATCTTCTTGCCCTTGATGGAAACGTCACCGTTCTTCTTCATGATGATCTCCGCGCTCCCGCACTTGAGCGTGAGTTGATCCCCCGCGTCCACGACGACCTTCTTGCCGCCAGTGACCGTGAGGTTCTTTCCGGCCTGCAAGACCCCGTCGTCCGCGATGTTCAAGGTCGCGTTCTTGCCCACCTTGAGATCGTAGTTCTTCCCCGCGCGCGACGAGATGTCGGAACCCGCGCTGACGCTGGCGTTGCCGCCGACCGTGATGGAATGGTTGCCCCCCACGGTGACCGAACTCTCGGCACCGATGGCTTCGGACTTTGCGCCGCCCACCCCCAGCGTGTAGGAAACGCCGATCGTGACGGAGCTGCTCACACCCACCGTCTCCGTCTTGGTGGACCCGACGGACAGGGTCATCGACGTGCCGACGCTCTCGGACAGGTTCGCGCCGATGTCCATCGTCCGGTCGCTCGCCACCTGGATTGCCTGGTTGCGGCCGACCTCCAGCGAGGCGTCTCGTCCTACATCCTCGACCTGGTCCCGCCCCACCGAGAGCGCCTCGTCGTTGCCGACGGTCTGGGTTCGATTGGTCCCGACGGTGTTCTTCTGGTTGTCGACGACCTCGCAGAGGTGATCCTTGGTGGCGTGCATGAACACCAACTCGGCGCCCTGCGTGTCGTCGAAGGTGAGCTCGTTCTCCCCCCACGAGCGCATCACGTTGTGGGCGGCGTTGCTGCTCGTGACCGGCGAGAACTGGGTCGGGTTGTAGATGGTCGAGAGCCCCACGATGCGGTCCACGTTGCCGTCGAGGCAGGCGACCACCATCTCAGCGCCCTTGTGGACGGGAAAGTGCTGCCCGTAGCCCGGGCCGGTGTACGGCTGCGCGAGGCGGACGGGCTTCGTCGCGCCCGCGTCCCCGGCGTCGCCGAGGTCGAAGGGGAAGCGGACCCGGTAGCGGCCCTGGTCATCGACGGGCGCGTAGGTGCCGCCGGCGCTCTCGACGCGCGCCGTAAGCACGCCGGGTAGCTTCGGCTCGGGCGTCAGCCGGGGCGGACGGTAGGGCGTGCTCGCCGGGACGCAGGTGAACGCGTTCGAGTACTCGGCGAGCGCCTCGTTGGTCACCCCCGCCTCGGAGGCATCGGGCTGCGAGCCGCGGTGGTGGACGTGCGTGAGCAGGTAGTCCTGGTTGAGGCCGTCGCGGTAGTGGTCGGCGAGGGTGAACGTGAAGCCCGTCCGGAAGCGGAGGCAGTCGCCGGTGCCGGTCATGACGAGCCGTGTGGTCTCAATCTCCTCGTTGCGGACCTTCGCGATCTGCGCGCTCCGCCCGCCGTCCATGACGTGGATGCTGGAGTCGGAGTGGATGCCGACCGCCTGCGCGCCGTCGATCTCCGACTCGGACGCGATCTCGGTCTCGGGCGTCCGGTAGTTGTAGTTCGTGACGCGCGTCTTGGCAGTCACCAGTTGCTGACGCGCGAGGAAGTCGCGGATCGTCTCCAGGCTGTCGGTCGGCCGGAGGCCGTCGGCGTGGCTGTAGCCGACCGTCGGGTCGCCCGCGACAGGCTTGGCGTTGCCCGCGTCGTCGCTCAGGACGAGCGTCTCGGTGCCTCCCTCGTGCTCGAAGCAGTAGCGGATGCCCTCGAACTCCAGCAGCCGCTGGACGAAGGCGAGGTCGGTCTCCTTGTACTGCGTCGTGTACTCGCGCGGGTCGTAGCTGCCGGAGAGCTGGAACTCGTGGTCCACGCCCGCCTCGTCGAGCACCTTGCCCACGATCTCCTCGACGGACAGATTCTGGTAGATGCGGCTCTGGAACGAGAGCGCGAGCCGGTGCAGGCGCGGCATCACGACGGCGCGGTACGCGTAGCGGAACTCCGACTGGCCGCCCGCCTCGTGCGACTGCTGGAAGTCGACCACGATGCCGTTGACCTCGGACGGCTCGTCGCCGCGGTACATCGTCAGCGTGGCCGCCTTGTCGATGACGGCCTCGAAGTCCACCTCGGGGTCGTCCGAGACGAGGTCGATCTCGAAGCGGTAGGGCTGCGAGATGGTCTCGACGCCCTCGAAGCGGACCACGCGGCAGGTCTCCGGCGACAGCGGGCCGCAGGAGAACTCGTGGCGAGCGATGCGGTGGATAGAGGCCATGGGCTCAGGCGGTCGGGTCAGAGTCGGCCGGGTCGGAGTCGGCCGGATCGGCGTCATTCGTCACGGGCTCCTCCGGGGCGGGGGCGTCGGCCGCTGCCTTCTCAGCCACGGGCTCCGCGCCGAGGGTCGGCTCGGGCACGGCGCCATCGCCGCCGGGGGCCTGCCCCGGGTCCGATGCAGCATCGGCCGCCTCGGGCGTGGCGTCGGACGGCTCGGGGAGCCCCTCGCCGGGCTCGACGAAGGTATAGGTGAAGTCGCCCGCCTCGTCGATGCCCAGGTGGAGGGCAGCGGGCAGGCGCTCCTCGGCGAGGCGCGTCAGGAGCGCGCGGCTGGCGGCCGGGAGGACGGTCCGGTCGATGATGGCGTCGATGTTGCGCGCGCCCGCGTCGATGGTCGTGCACCGGTCGGCGATGGTCTCGACCACGTCGTCCGAGAACACGAACCGGATGCCGTGCGCCTCCCGCAGGCGGCGGTCGACCTTGTTGAGCTTGAGGCGCGCGATGGCGCCCATCGCGTCGCGGTCGAGGCTGAGGTACGGAATCACGTTCATGCGCCCGAGGAGCGCGGGCTGGAAGTGCTGCGCGAGCGGCTCGTGGATGAGCTGCCGCAACTCGTCCAGCCGGGGCGCCTCCTCGGCCATTGACGCCTGCTGGACGAGCGCGCTGCCAACGTTCGAGGTACAGAGGATGACTGAGTTCGAGAAGTCCACCTCGCGGCCCTCGCCGTCGCGCAGGATGCCCCGGTCGAACACCTGGTAGAACATCTCCATCACGTCGATGTGAGCCTTCTCGACCTCGTCGAGCAGCACCACCGAGTACGGACGCTGGCGGACCGCCTCGGTGAGCACGCCGCCCTCGCCGTAGCCGACGTAGCCCGGAGGCGAGCCCTTGAGCTGGCTGGTCGTGTGGCTCTCCTGGTACTCGCTCATGTTGATGGACACGAGGAAGCGCTCGCCGCCGAACAGCAGCTCGGCGAGAGCCCGGGCCGTCTCCGTCTTGCCGACGCCCGAGGGCCCGGCAAGCAGGAACACGCCGATGGGCGCGTCTTTCTTCCGCATCCCGGCCTTGGCCGTGCGGAGTGCGTCGGCGATCTCCTGGAGCGCCTCGTCCTGGCCGCGGATGCGCTCTGTGAGGCGGTCCTCGAGTTCGAGGAGCATCTGCGCCTCGTCCTTGATCATGTCCCCGATGGGGATGCCCGTCCAGTCCGCAATGACCTCGGCGACGACGCGCTGGCCGACCTCGGCGTGAACGAGCGGCCCGTTGGCCTCCTGCATCTCGTCCAGGCGCGCGTGCAGGTCGCGGACGTCGTCGGGCAGGTCGCCTCCGGCCGTCGCAGCGGCGCGGCGGGCGGTGTCAAGTTCCCTGGCGAGGCTCTGCTCCTCGCGCCAGCGTGCTTCCAGCGTCTCCTTGTCGGCGGTGAGGGTCTCACGCTCGGTCTCCAGCTCGGCCACGCCCTCGTCGTCACCCAGCCCGGCGGCGAGGTCGCGGCGGCGGGCCGTCAGCTCGGTCTCGACCTCGTGCAGGCGGCGGCCGAGGTCGTCGAGCGCAGCGGGCGTCGCGTCCTGCGACATCCGCACGCGCGCCGAGGCGGTGTCGATCAGGTCGACCGACTTGTCGGGCAGCTGGCGGCCGGAGAGGTACCGGTCGGAGAGTTCGACGGCGGCGCGGACGGCGGCGTCGGTGATCTGGACCACGTGATGGTCCTCGTAGCGGTCGCGGATGCCGCGCATCATCACGACGGCCGTCTCCACGTCGGGCTCGTCCACCTTGACCATCTGAAAGCGGCGGGCGAGCGCGGGGTCCTTCTCGATGTGCTTCTTGTACTCGCTCCACGTCGTCGCGCCGACGGTGCGCAGTTCGCCGCGCGCGAGCGCGGGCTTGAGCAGGTTGGCCGCGTCGCCGGTGCCCGCCGCGCCCCCGGCGCCGACCAGCGTGTGCGTCTCGTCGATGAACAGGATGGTCGGCTTGGGCGCGTCCTTGACAGCGTCGATGACGGCCTTCATGCGCGCCTCGAACTCGCCCTTGACGCCCGCGCCCGCCTGGAGCGAGCCCAGGTCGAGCGCCGCGATCTCGGCCCCCTTGAGGCTGTCCGGCACGTCGCCCGCCGCGATCCGCAGGGCCAGCCCTTCCACGACCGCCGTCTTGCCGACGCCCGCCTCGCCGACCAGGATCGGGTTGTTCTTGCGCCGCCGCGACAGCACGTCGATCACCTGGCGGATCTCGCGGTCGCGCCCGAAAATGGGGTCGATGGCGCCGTCGCGCGCCTTCTGCGTGAGCGACTCGGTGTAGATGTCGAGCGCCGTCTCGCCCTCCTGGCCGGTGGCGTCCGCCAGGGGGCGACCGCCGCGGGCCGTGGGGCGGCTCTCCTCGGACCCCTCCACGAGCGAGAAGAAGCGGTCCCGCAGGTCGTCCGCCTTCGCCTCGGCCATGGCCTCGCGGACGGGCGAGGCCGCGAACGCATCCGCCTCCAGGAACGCCTCCAGGAACGCGCCCGAGCGGATCTCGGCCAGCCCGTGGTGCACCGACCCGGCCACGAACGCGCGCTCGATCAGGTCCAGCAGCAACGGCGAGAACGCGGGCCGACCGGCGTTGCCGGTCCGGTACGCCTCGACGACGCCGTGGAGCGCCTTGCCGACCCGGCCCGGGTCCACATCGAGGCGGGAGAGAATGAGCGCGGCGTCGCCGGTGCCGTCCTCCAGCAGCTTCAGCAGCAGGTGCTCGACGGTCACCTCGTAGTGGCCGCGCCCGACGGCCAGACCGGCGGCGCCCTCCAGGGCCCGCGTCATGGGGTCGTTGAGCTTCAGAAGCAGGCGCTTGACGTCTTTGGAGATCATAGGGGCGGGGAGTCGTTGGCCGGGAAGGTCGAGGGCGCCTGCGTTACGCGGTCGGCGAGAGGGATTCGTAGTGCGTGTCGCGTGCCGCTCCATCGCCGAAGCGCTCGGCACGAGACGCGACCCGGAACACGCAAGGCGTCAGAAACGGAGGGATGATGGGTACAGTCGACATCACACCGGGACGTAGCGGACGCGCCGACGCACCAGGGGCGTCGTCGGCGTGCCGAGGTGGGCGTTGCGACCGAGGCGGGCGCTCTCGGTGTCTCCGAGGACGAGCGGCGGCGCCTCGGCAGACTTGAGGAGCAGGTCGACATCGTAGTCGAGCGTGTCGGACGTGTAGAGGCGGACGAGGGCGGCCACGCGGCTGGCCCCTCCGCGGCCGGGCAACAGGTCGCGGAAGGCGTCCAGACCCAGCGGGCCGATCTCCAGCCGGAACTTGCCGGACTCGTCGTAGATGCGCTCGCCCACAACAGCGTCGATGCCGAGGCGGGCGGCCCCGAGGCGCGGGCGGTCGCCCAGGCGCACCAGCCGCGGCACGTTCTCGATCACGCGCACCGCCAACCCGGTCGCGTGCTCCAGCACCGCCCGCAGGCCCTCGGCGTTGCGGGCCCACGCAGACAGACGCGCCGCCAGCGGCAGCAACTCGCGCGTCGGCACCACCGCCTCGTCGGTCGTCCCGGCGCCGGTCAGCGCCGAGGCACGCGTCGCGTGCGCGTCCTTCCGGTCGACCGTCCAGCCACGGACTTCGGGACGGTACCGCGCCCACGCCCGCCACAGCTGGGCGTACGTGCGGTGGCCGAGCAGGTCGAGGAAGTCGCGCAGCGGCCGCGTATGCGCCTCGCGCGTCGAGATCCGCTCGTGGAAGGCCGCCGGGAGCGCCGCGTCGACGCCGAACAGGCCGCCGAAACCGACCTCGACCGGCACCGGCTGCCCCGGCCCCTCCGGCGCGCGGACGTGCCGCACGTCGGATGCCGGGAAGACGCTCGCCGCGTCCGGGCTGATGTGGACCGACTCCTTCCGAAACTCTGCCCCCCCCACCGTGTGAGGGCCACCGCGCGCCGCCGCCAGCAGGCGGACGGCCTGAAAGAACTCGTACCGGTGCCCCTCGCGCACGAGCGCACCGAGCGTACCCTCCGGCCGCGGCGTGCGGTCGGCATCGGCGCGGTCCGCGCGGGGCGTGGGGTCAGTCATACCAGCGGGCGGTGGCCGCGGTCGGGCGTCCACGTCATCGTCCGGCCCGAGGGGACCGTCTCGATGGTCAGGTGGACGAAGGCGTTGATCGTGGCGTAGAGCGACAGGAACTCGCTCAGCACGAGGCCGAAGAGGGAGAGGTCGCCGTCGTCGGCGAAGTGGCCGTCGGCGACCTCGACGGTCACGTGGGCGCCCCGGCGGACCGCGCCCCGGCGCAGGACCTCGGCGGGCTCCCAGCGGACGGCTCGGAGCCCGCGGCGACGGCGGCGGCTGGCCTCCGTGTCCGCCCAGTCGTAGAGGTCGAGCAGGCCCGTCAGCGCGTCGTGGGTCGCGACGGAGCCGTGGCTGAACGACCAGTGCGCCAGGAGCGCCCAGAGCAGGTCCGGGTGGCGGCCGAGCGGCGGGCGCCGCGTCATCGACGGCCGGTCCAGGTTGCCAACGGTCGCGATCTGGGGAGCGACCGGCGAGAGACGGTCCACCATGCCCGGCTGGAGCGCCTCGTAGGGGAGCGAGCCGTTGGTGCAGCGGAGCGACACCGAGAGCGTCTCGGGCGTCGGCTCCCCCGCGTCGAGGTCGGGCCCAGCGAGCAGCAGGTAGAGGTCATGCGCGGCGCCTGAGCCTGGCCGACGGAGCACGTCGAACGAGCGCTCGGCGTCGGACGAGAGGCCGAAGGCACGAGCGTAGGTCCGGCGCCGCGCCGTCCCCTGCTCCACGCCGACCACGCTCGACACGTCGTAGGGCTCGATGCCCGCGCGGTGGCGAAGGCTGGGGAGGACCCGCTGCTCGGCCCAGGTGTGCTCGGCGCGCGTCGGCTCCGCGTCGTGGTCGAACAGGTTGACGGCCGGCGTGCAGTGGAGCCGGACGTGCTCGGCCTTCAGGCGCCGGTCCTCCGGGTACGGACGGTCGAACACGAGGTCGACGGCGAACTGCTCGGCGGTGGGCGCAGCCTCGGCGAGTGTGTCGAGCCCGAGGAGGTCGACCTGCCAGAACTTGCGGCGGAACAGCAGCATCTCCTGCAGCAGCCGGAGGCCGGACGGCAGCGCGTCGCCGTGGGGCAGCAGCGCCTCGTCGGGTGCCAGCCCCGCCGGGCGGACGCCCGAGGCGCCTCGCATCACCACGTCGGGGGCGGCTCCCTCGCCGGGGCGAGCCGCGAGGCTCTCGCCCGCACGAGCTTCCGTCCGCGTCACGTGGCGGGTCAAGAAGAGGTGCGCCGTGGACGCCACCGAGCCCTCGGCGTGCAGCGTCAGGCGGAGGCGCGACAGGTCGAGCGACGCCAGCGTGGCGCCCTTGTGGAGCGTAAAGAGCAGCCGCGCCCGGCTCGTCTCGTCGGGGTCGTAGCGCAGCTCCACCGAGGTCAGGTCCAGCGGGTGGAGCCGCACGTCCTGCGTGGTCTGGAACCGACACGGCGTCCGCTCGGGACCGACCGGCGCGGACAGGACCTCGGTGCCCCGCGGCAGCGTCGTCGACTCCTGCACCAGCCCCGGCTTCGGGTCGAAGGCCAGCACGCAGCAGGACGGGAAGGGCGTCAGGAAGTGCGGGTACAGCAGCCCGACGAGCCGCTGGGTGTACTCCGGCAGGTCATCGTCCAGCCGCTCCTGCACGCGCGCCGAGAGGAACGCGACGCCTTCGAGCAGGCGCTCGACGTACGGGTCGCGGTCTTCGAGCGCATCCAGGCGGAGCATCCGCGCCTGGTCGGGGTGCGCCTCGGCGAAGGCGGCCCCTCCCTCGCGGAAGTAGCGGAGCTCGCTTTCGTAGTGGCGATGCAGCATGGGGTTAGGCAGTCGGGCGGACGGCCGTCTTCTCCTGCGAGCCGAACGTCGTCTCGAGGCGGATCCGGTGGCCCGGCTCCACCTCGCCACTGATCACGAACGTGACCCGCATCTTGTAGGGGTCGGCGTCGCGCGGCTCCACGCGGACGTGGGCCAGGCGCGGCTCGTAGTCCATCACGGCCTGCCGGATGGCCTTGCGGAGGATGTCGTAGGTGCCGTCCCGGCGGATCGAGGACAGGTCGGGGAGGCCGTAGTCCGGCAGGTGCGGCACCGACCCCTGACGCGTGTTCAGGAGCCGCTGCAGGTTGCCGACGATGCTGTGGACGCGGTGCTCGTCCGGCGACACCGAGGCGACGGGCGTCACCCCGCCGAACCGGCTCTCCAGCACGTCGAACAGCGCGAGGCGGATGGTCATGGGCGAGCGGGGTACCGGGCACACGGCACGAGGGGAGGCCTGCACTCACGGAGGAGCGCTCCACGTCCCTCGCACCGCGTACCCCGTACCGGTGGGCTACCGCGCCGCGACCCAGTCGTCGGTGTGTTCCAGTGCACCGTCGGTCCAGGTCCACGTGACCTTGCCGTAGACGAAGCTGTACTCGACCATGTGCGGGTAGTGCTCCTTCTCGACGTTCTTGACGTTGGGCACGTCGAGCTTGACCTCGGCCACCTTGACCCGCTCCAGCAGGATCGTGTAGTACTCCACCTCGGTGCCGGTGTCGTCGATCTGGAAGAAGCTGAACTTGACCGTGTCGTAGGTCTCGCCCTCGGTGACCGCCTTGTAGATGTACGGCGTCGCCGCGTCGATGGCCGCGCGGACCGTCATGCGGCCGTGCTGGCGGACGCCCGAGGAGCGGCCCGAGTGGATGTCGGTCGGGATGTGGACGTTGTGGTCCATCTCGATGATCTCGATCGTGCCCTCGCGGCCGGCGATCTCGACGGAGCCTTTCACGCCCCCGTCGTTGATGCTCATGTAAATCGGAGTAGGCATAGCGGTGCTCCTGAGGAGCGGCTTGGGTACAGGACGCCCGAGCCCGGGGGCGCCGGCCGAGTGCCGGGCCCCCCGCGCAGGCGGGATGCCGATCGGAAGTCCCTCACGGCGGAGACGGGAGACCCCGGAGGGGCCGTCCCACTACTTCTTGGGCATCTTGCCCACGAGCGAGAGGCTGATGTCCATGCCCTCGATCTGGAAGTGCGGCTTGATGGCGGTCTGGACGCGGAAGAAGCCCGGGTTGTCGTCCAGTTCGACCACCTTGACCTCGGCCGCTTTGAGCGGGTACTTGGCGACCTGGGCCTGGCTCGGGTTCTCCATCTCCGTCACGAGGCCCTTCAGCCAGCGGTTGAGCTCGCCCTCGATCTTGGCAGCGTCCTTGGTCGCGCCGATATTCTCGCGCTGGAGCACCTTCAGGTAGTGCGCGATGCGGGACGCCAGGAAGATGTACGGCAGGCGCGCGTTGATGCGGCTGTTGGCCGTCGCCGCGTCGTCGTCGTAGAGCTTCGGGCGCTGGGTCGAGTTGGCCGAGAAGAAGGCGGCGAAGTCGCGGCCCTGGTAGTGGCTCAGCGGCATGAAGCCGAGGTTGGCCGCCTCGAACTCGAGCGTCTCCGAGATGGGCACCTCGGTCGGGATCTTGGCCTGCTTGCCCTTGCCGACGTCGTAGAGGTGGACGGGCAGGTCGTCGACCTTGCCGCCGGACTGCGGGCCGCGGATCTGGACGCTCCAGCCGTCCCGCTGGAAGGCGCGCACCATGTTGCTCGCGAACGCGAACGACGAGTTGCCCCAGAGGTAGCGATCGTGGTCGGCGCCGGAGACCTCCTCCTGGTAGTTGAACGTCTTGACGGGCACCGTGTCCGGTCCGTAGGGCAACCGGAGCAGGTAGCGCGGGAACGTCAGGCCGAGGTAGCGCGAGTCCTCGGTGTCGCGGAGCGCGTTCCACTTGGTGAAGTCCGCCAGCTCCATGTAGGCCGAGAGGTCCGGGATCTTCTTCCAGTCCTCCATGGACTCCTTGCCGAAGAACTGCGGCCCGACGGCCCCCAGGAACGGCGCGTGCGCCGAGGCGGCCACCTTCGACACGTTGCCCAGCAGCGCCATGTCCTGCGGCGAGGCGTCGAACTCGTAGTTCGAGACGATGGCCGAGTAGGGGTCGGCGCCGGGCTGGTCGTAGGCGTTCGTGTAAACGTGCCGGTAGAGCGCGCTCTGGATCAACTCCGGCGAGTCCTCGAAGCTCTCCCGCAGCGTGTCCTTGGACACGTTGAGCATCTCGATCTTGACGTTCTTGCGGAAGTCCGTCCGGTCCACCAGGAACTTGAGCCCGCGCCAGGCCGACTCCAGCTTCTGGACCTCGGGGCTGTGCAGGATCTTGTCGAGCTGCTTGCTGATGGTCGCGTCGATGTCGGCCACGAGGCCGTCGACGAGGTGCTTGTCGATCTTCGCGACCGGGTCGCCGGACTTGGCGACGGCGTCGACGAAGACGCGGAGCGCGGCCGACATCATGGCCCCGCGGTCCTGCCCGCCGATGGCGTCGGCGTCGGAGAAGGCGTCGATCCGGACGTCGCCGGAGGTGGGCGCCTGGACGTCGACCTTCGCGAGGATGGAGTCGAGGAGGGAGCCCTCGGCCTCGGTGGTTTCTGCCGCCGCGGCGTCGGTCTGCATCTGGCCCTCAGCCATAGGAACGGGGAGTCGGGGGAAGGGAAAACGGAGTGGGCGCCGGGGCGCCCCGGTCGGGGAAATGGTCTAGGCCGCGTCGTCGCTGGGGGCGTCCTCCTGGATCACCTTGTCCAGTTCGGCGAGGAGTTGCTCGCGCGCAGCCGGGTCGTTGATGACGGACTCGATCTGCTTGCGGAAGTCGGCCGCCGAGATGAGCCGGTTGCGGAGATCCTGGAGCAGGTTGCGGGTCGCGAGCAGTCGCGAGAGCTCCGGGACCTGCTTCGCGATCTGGTCCGGGTTGAACGACTTCATCGAGTCGAACGTCAGGTCGATGGCGAGGTCGTCGTCGTCCGTGAGCGTGTTCGGGACGGCCGTCTTGACGCGCAGCTCCTGCGACCGGAGGACATCCTCGAAGTTGTCCTTGTTGAGGTTGATCACCTCGCGGTCTTCGAGGGGCGGGCCGTCCTCTCGGTTGGTGAAGTCGCCCACGACGAGCATCCGCATCGGGAGCTCGACGCGCTCCGTCGCGTCGCCCTTGGCGACTTCGAGGAACAGGTTGACGCGGGCGGGCGGCTTCTCGTGCTGGAAACTCTGGGACATCGGCGAGGGGGCAGTGAGGCGTCTGGTCTGTGTTACAGGAAAGGCCGACGCCGAGCGTCATGCCCCCCTGGATTTTTAGGGGGTGGAGATGGGGACCGCCACCCTCGCACGGGTGAGGAGGCGCCCCGCCTCGGCCCGGTCCTCGCGAGCGCCACGCTCCCTACCCCTTCGCCGGAGGCGGCGTGCTGCGCATGGCCAGCGCGGGGTCGAGGCGGGCGAGGCGGGCGAAGGCGTCGCCGGCCCGCTCGGTGAGAGCGGCCTTCCGCTGCGGACTCCCGGCGGTCCCGGTGAGCGCGGTGGCACAGGTGTAGAGCAGGCGGAGCGCGCGGGCAGCCGCGACGGGGTCCCACACGTCGAGTCGGTGGGCGCGGAGTGCGTCGTCGGCGTCGTCCAGGAGAGCCAGGGCCACGTCGGGGCGTCCCGCGCCGAGGCACATCTCGGCCGCGGCGACACCGCGCTCGAAGCGGTCGCGCGGGGCGCCGGCCCCCGCCATCAAGGCCGCGACCGCGCCGGGCACGTCGCCCCCGGAGGCCTGCTCGCGGGCGGCCTGGATGGCCTCCGCGCTGGCGCTGTCGGCCGACGCCCCGCCGCCGCCTTCGGCGGGTGCGGCGATCTCGTCCAGCCACGCGGCCGTGAGCGGGTCGGCGAAGGGCGTCTTGTCCTGGAACGTCAGCGTCGGTAGCATCGGCAAGCGGCGGACGAGCGCGGCGGTGGCGTCGACGACGGCGGCGTGGGCGGGCGCGGCGGGCGGCCCGAGGGCCTTGAGCGCGCTGGCGACGAGGCGCTGGAGGTCGAGCCAGAAGTGGAACGGGCTCTGCTGGAACGACGCCTCGCCCTCGCGTGCGAGCACGGCGTGGTTGCCCGCCGTCAGCATGCCCGCGAGCGCGTTGCGGCGGGCAGCGGGCGGGGCCGGGATCTTGCCCGTCGGCGGCGGGGCGGTGATGGCGCCCCAGCGGAGCGCCCGCACGAGTCCGAACGCGACCGCGTCGAAGGCGTCCGCCTCGCGGAAGAACTGCGCCACCTTCATCACCACGACCCCGGCCTCCTTGGCCGTGCTGAACGTCGCGTCGGCGCCGGACGCCGGAGACGACGATGCGACAGGCGACGGGGCCACGGCGGCGGGGGCCGGTCCGTCGGCCGAGGCAGATGGGGGCGACGGCTCGGGGGCGTCCGGTTCGGGCGTCTCTTCCTTCGGCGGCTCGGGCTTGGGCAGGCGGCGCAGTTGCTCGCGGATCTCGCGCAGGAGGCCGCTGAAGGCGGGCGCATCCTCCCCCATCGCCTCCGTCACGAACGCCTGGAGCGCGGCCGTGTCCGCCTCGGCATGGAGGAGCGACTCGCGGTCGTCGGGCGTGGCACGCTCCGACTGGATCCAGGTGCTCGTCCGCTCGGCGACGAACTGGAGGGCGGCCTGACGTCCGCGCATCCGGCGGAGCGGCGGGAAGGCGTCCTTCCAGAACCCCTCCACCACGGCGCGCGTCGCGGCCAGCCCCTCGGCGATGCCCGTGTAGCCCGCCGTCCGTGTGAGGCCGAGCACGAGGTAGCTAGCGACGGTGAGGTCCTTCGACTTCTCGGTCAGGATCTGCGAGGCGAGGTCCACGATGGCGCCGAAGTCCACGTCGCCGGTGGCCGCGCCGAGGGCGTCGACCTCGGCCTTGAGCGTCTCGAACTCGCTCTCGTACTTCATGTCGATGCCCGCCGGGGCGTCGCCGGGCAGGGCCGCGCGGATCGCGTCGAGGCGAGGCGTGGAGAGGGGCTCGGGGGCGTCGTCGTCGGCCATGGGTCAGCGGAGCGTGTGGAGGCGCGCGAGCACGTCGGCGACGGAGGCCTGCGGGTCGCGGAGGAGTTTGCGGAAGGCGGGCGTCATCTGGTCGGCGGCACGCCGGGCGTCCCGGGCCGCGTCCCGGTCCACGTGGGCGACGCGGTCGGGGTCGGAGGTGCCGCCGAGCATCGCCCGGAGCGCCGAGGCCGAGGGACTGGCGAAGAAGACGAACAGCGCATACGGCGGCCCGTCGGTCCAGAAGAGCGTCAGCGGGACGGCGGGCGTCGGGATCAGGTGCCAGCAGACGGCCAGCCAGACCGCCACGGCGTCGCGGCTGGCGAAGTCGGAGGCAGGCGGGGGCAGCGGGAAGCGAAGCCCGTAGGCGGGCGGTCCGGGCGGCGCCTTCGCCAGCCGATGGAACACGACGGCGGCCCCCGACGCCCCACTGCCGCCCCACGTCCGGCGCCACAACTCGTGCGCCCGCATCGTCCCGATGGCGCGCACGTGGCTGTCCACCTCGGGCGCACGACCGGACGAGGCTGCCAGCGCGGGAAACCGGCCGAGTCCCTCCGCGAGGTCGTCCAGCGCCGCGCCCCCGACGGCCGCCGCCACCAGGTTCGCGGACGCGTCGAGCAGAGGGCTCCAGCGGAGCGGCCACGACGCCGAGGTCGCCGGGTCGAGGGCCTCGCGCGCCACGGTCCGCCCGGCGAGAAGCGGATACGCCCGGCCCACGCGGTCGTGGCTCAGCCGCATCGCCCCGATCACGGCGTCGGCACCGGGGGGCGCGTAGACCATCCGGTAGAGCGGTCCGCTCCGCGCCCTCGACCCCGTTCGCAGGGCGCGCTGCACGAGCGCGTCGAAGGTGTCGAGCGCCGGGCTGGCGGGACCGCGCCGCACGAAGTCCGCACGTGCAGGAATCTTGCCGACGAGCACCGGACCGAGGCTGCTCATGGGGCCGCAGGACAGCACGCGAGGAGACGCTGGCGGTCCGCCTCTGCCGCCCACTCGTCCTCTCCACCTCGGCCATCGGCCGAGGCGGGCGGGGTCGGACCCGTCGGAGCGGTGGGTCGCACGGCGCCTAGTTCGCCGACCGCGGCAGCGAGAACCGGAGGACGCCCGAGGGGTTGGCCAGCGGCGAGTTCTCCGAAGTCGTTCGCATCTCGTAGCGCACCGTGACCGTGTGGGGACCGTCGCGGAACGACCACGAGACGTCGTAGGCCGTCCCGCCGCGCGGACGGATGGACGCGGCCTCCATCAACCGGAAGACAGCCCAGTCGCCCTCGAAGTCCTGCGTGAGCGGACCCAGCTGGCGCTGCACGGTGACGAAGGCGCCCGGCGCGCCCGGCCAGCGGAAGTCCGCCCAGCGCGGCGTGCCGAGCTGGTAGACGCTGTTGGTGCCCTGGATGCCCACCGCGACGGCGTCGACGGCGAGGGCCCGGCGGGCAGCGTCGGACGAGTAGGTCGGGAGATCCGGCTGGAGGCGGAACGTCATGTCGCCGCCGAAGAGCGCGCGCCCGATGGCCTTGCCGCGGGTGATGGCGTTCTGGAGGGCGGGCGAGCCGCCGCCGCCGAGCGCGGCCTCCAGCGTGACGAGTTCGCCGCCGGAGGGGTCGAAGAAGGCGCGGGCGTCGTCGAGGGCCGCGTCGCGCGAGCTGGACGGGTCGAACGGGTAGCGCCCGGCGATGCGGCCGTAGGCTTCGAGGGCCGTGTCGAGCGCCTCCTGCGCCGCGGCGGCGCCCGCCTCGGCGACCCCGGCGGCGGCGGCAGCCCCGGCCTCGCGGACCGCGAGTTGCTGCGAGATGTCGAGCGGCGCGAAGAACAGGTTGAAGCGCGTCTGGCGGTCCATGCCGCGGGTGCCCTGCTCCACCTCGTCCTTGGTGACGGCCAGCAGGTCGGCGGCCATGCCGGGGTCGCCGGCGGCGCCCGCGATGCGGCGGCCGAACTGCGAGAGCGCCTCCAGAGCGGCGTACAGGCCTTCGTCGGCCTCGCCCGCGGGCAGGCCGGGCGCGTTGAGGCGGTGGATGCCCGCGAAGGCCTCGGCGATCGGGTTGCGGGGCGCCTCCTCCTCGCCCTCCTCCTCGTCGTCCCCGAGGCCGACGGCGCTGGCGGCGCGGTCCAGGAGACCCTGCTGGCGAGGAGCGGTGTCCTCGGCGGGCAGCGTCGTCTGCTCGGTCACGACGGCCAGCAGCCAGCCGATGGGCGAGTCGGTCGCCGAGCCCAGGATGGCGAGCCGCGCCTCGGCGGCCGAGCCGGACACGTCCTTGTAGCGGACCGAGTGCAGGAAGCGCGTCCACGATTCGACGTAGTCCGCCTGGTAGCGGCTCATCAGGCCGTCGTAGACGGCGTCGGGGTCGCGGAGCTCGGGCGGGAGGTCGTCGGCGGTGCGGCCGAGGACCCAGTACTCGGCGGCCGGGTTGGCGGACGCCTGCTGGAAGCGGTCCTTCACCACGCGGTCCCAGCCGTCACGAGTAAAAAACCCCGGCACGATCCCGGCCGGGGCGAACAGCCCGAGGTGTTCTTCGGGCACGGCGTCCGGCAGGCCGAGGGGTGGCAGCCGGGCGAGCGCCTCGCGCCGGATGCGCCCGTAGAGGCCGTCGAGCGTCGGCGGCACGTCGACCACCGCGATGGCGGCCTGGATGAGGGAGCGGTCGGGCTCGAAGGGCTCGGCCAGGCCCGCGGCGAGGCCGTCTACGAAGGCATCGGTCTGGCGGACGATCAGGCCGGTCATCTCCTCGCGGTCGCCCGACGCCTCGCCGAGGGCGCTGCGCGGGGCCAGCTCGGCGAGGCGCGTCTTGAGCGCGTCCCGGTAGTACTCGCTGGAGCGGAGCGAGTCGGCATGCGACGTGAGGAGGAGGTACGCCTCCAGGTCGTTCTCGATGTCGACCCGGCGCGCGGCGCGCTGGGCGGCGAGCGTCTCGCCCGGCGTGTCGAGCGTGTCGGGCTCGTTGAAGCGGCGCGACCGCTCCAGCGACGCGCGCAGACGGGTCATGGCGTAGACGGCGACCAGCTCGCGCGCCTCGGCGTAGTAGAGCCGCTGGGCGGGCTCCCTGAGGGTCGAGGACCGGTCGAGGCCCAGCAGCAACGTGCGGCGGAGCGGGCTCGGCGCGATGAGCGCATCCACCTCCTCGCGCATCCGCTCCAGGCGGTTCACGTCGGAGTACCGGGCGCCGTCGGTGCGGAAGACGGCCTGCGTGGCCTCCTGGGCACGGTCGAGCACGCGGCGCATCTGGAGGCTGCTGCGGGCGCCCGCGAAGCCGAGCAGGATGGCCGCCAGCGCGGCGACGCCGAGGGCGGCGAGGCCGGTCCGCGTCATGGCCCGCCACGTAGCCCCGGCCGCGCGCTTCGTCCGCCGGGCGACGTGCTGGTCGGGGAAGACGACGTCCGTGAAGACATCTTTCAGGAAGTAGCTCTTCGGCTGCTCGGGCGGGCGCGGCGGCGGTGGCGTCCGCAGGCCGAACTGCTGGGCGAGCGCGCCGATGACGCGGTCGATGGGCGCGCCCTCCTGCGTGCCGCTCGTGAAGTAGAAGCCGCGGAAGAGCGGCCCGTCGGCGAGCGGGCTCGGGGCGAAGACGAGGCCGGAGAACCTGGCGAGCCGGTCACGCATCGCGCCGAACTCCAGCGGGAAGTCGTAGACGCGCTGGCGCTCCTCGCGGCGCAGGTTGCGCGAGAGGCGCTGGTTGCGCAGCGGCCGGAGCCGCTCCATGAGCCCGTCGAACTCGCGCTCGACGACCTCCTGCGGGTCGGCGGTGGAGTAGGGCTCGACGGTGGCGCCCCAGACCTGCTCGCGCGCCTCGCGGTCCAGCTCGCCGAAGAACTCGACGAAGCCCGGCACGAGGTCGGTCTTGGTGACCACGAGGTAGACCGGCAGCCGCAGCCCCAGCTGGCCGACCAGCTCGTCGACGCGGCGGCGGATGGTGTCGGCGTGGTCCTCCAGGTCGCGCTCGTCGCCCAGCAGGTCCTGCGCGGAGATGCCGACTAGGACGCCGTTGACGGGACGGTCCGGGCGGCTGTCCTTGAGGGCGTCCAGGAAAGCGTTCCACTCCTCCCGGTCCTCGTCCTCGGTGGTGTAGCGCCCGGCGGTGTCGAGGAGGATGGCCTCGTCGGTGAAGAACCAGTCGCAGTTGCGCGTCCCGCCGACGCCACGAACGCGCTCGGCACCGGCCGGGAAGCGAAGCCCGCTCTCCAGCAGCGCCGTCGTCTTGCCCGCGCCGGGGGGGCCGACGAAGAGGTACCAGGGCAGCGCGTAGAGCGCCTTCTTGCCCTTCCCGAAGAACCCGCCGCCGCCCAGGCTGGACGCCTTCAGGCGGGCGATGGCCTCGTCGAACGAAGTCTGCATCCGGTCGATCTCGGCCTTGCGGTCGGGCGCGACCTGCGCCGCCTCCCGTGCCGACTGCGCCTTGAGCGCGTCCTCGATGTTGCCGCCCTTGTTGCGCCGGGCCTTCATGGCCGAGGCGGCCAGCGCGCCGACGGCCGTCACCAGCAGCCCGATCACGAGCAGCAGGATCGTCGTCATCGGCATCCCGTAGCGGAGCAGCGTCAGGAGCACGCCGCCGATGCCAGCGGCGCCGAGCACGGAGAACAGGATGGAGCGAGGCGTCATGCCAGGGCGGGGCTACTCGGCCGGAGCGGCGGAGAGGGAGCGGAGGTCGTCGGCGGTGTCGCGGGCGGCGCCCGAGAGCGACACGCTGAGGCCGATGTAGAGGAGCGCCACGAGGACGGCCGCGCCGACCCACAGGGCCCACGTCGGGATGCCGCCCTTCTCGGCCTCGGTGGGCACCTCGCGCGAGCGGCCCCGCGGCGACAACACGCCCGGCGCGCCGTGCGCCCGTTCCAGGCGCCCGTGGAGATCATCCACGAGCCGTCGCAGCACCTCGCGGCCGTGGATCGCGTAGCGGCCCTTGAAGCCGAGCGCGAGGCAGAGGTAGTAGACCTCCAGCACGGCCGTCCGCGTGCCGCCCTCGTCGAGGAGCCGCTTGAGGCGCTCGAAGACCTGCTCGCCCGCGTCGTAGCGGTCGTAGTGCGTCAGCTGGAGCGGTTGCGAGGACCACGCGCCGTGGCCCGGCCAGTCGGTCGCGAGGATGGCCTCGTCGAGGAAGGCGACGACCGCGAACGTGGCCTCGTCGATGTCGGCAGTGGGCACGCCGAGGTCGCGGGCGGCGTGGGCGGCGTCGGAGAGGAGCGCCTCGATGCGCTGGCGCAGCGCGGTGCCGTCGCCCAGCCGGTCGGCGGCGCGGAGCTGGAGAATGAGCGAGAAGACCGGAGTGAAGGCGCCCGCCAACGTCCGCTCGGTGCCGAACGCGTCGGGCAGGTCCATCGCCCCGTCGCCGCCCAGCGGGTGGTCGCGGATGGACGAGTCGAAGCCGCCGCCCCCGCCGCCGAGGCCGGGGCCCTTGAGCGCGGCGAACGGGTCGTCGGTAGCGGTGCCGGGCTGGACCGTGAACGGGTCGGGCGCGCGCTCGGGCGGCGCGGGCGCGGGGACCGGCGGCGGCGGCGCGAACGGGTCGGCCGGCGTCACCGCGAACGGACCGGGCCGGGGTGCGGGCGGCGGCTCCAGGGTCGGAGGGGACGGTGCCGGAGGCACGAACGGGTCCTCGGCCGGGGACGGGGCGGGCGCGAACGGGTCGGACGCGGCCTCGCCGCCACGGAACGGATCCGGCGCTGACGGCGCGAAGGGGTCCTCGGCGGGGGGCGCGAACGGGTCCGGCGGGGGCGGCGCAAAGGGATCGGCCGGGGGCGGCCCCGAGACCGGCGTGAACGGGTCCGGCGGCTGGGGCGTAGGCGGCGGCGCGTACGGGTCGGGCGCGGCAGGAGCGGGCGGATCCGGCGCGAACGGGTCCACCATGCTCGCCGCGGGCGACGGGGGCGCCGCAGGGGGGTCGAAGTCGACCGGCGGCCCGAAGAGGTCGGTCGGTGACGGATCTGGTGCAGACGGTTCGGGCGAGGGATCGGGCGCGAACGGGTCGGCCGACGGCGCCCTCGAGGCGGGCGGTCCCGGGGGCGGGGCGGGGGGGTCCGGGGCGAAGGGGTCCGACGCGAACGGGTCCGGAGCGGACGGCCGGGAGGGCGCGAAGGGGTCCGCCGAGAAGGGGTCTGGCGACCCGGAGGACGGGGCGTCCGGCGCGAACGGGTTCGGCGCAGGCTCGCTCTCCTCGGGCGGAGGGCTTCCGTACGGGCGGTAGATCCGCGTCGCGTCGTCGTCGTCGGGGCGGGGGGCGTCGTCGGCCATGGGGAGGGGGTCAGCCCGGCGTCGGCGCGAGCAGCTCGAACTCGGCGTCGGCGAACTCGCTCGGGGTGAAGAGGGCCATCGCACCCGCGTCGCGGATGGCGTCCCAGAAGGGGCCGCTGCGGCGCGGCACGAAGTAGGCGGCGCGCGGGTCGACGGGCAGCCCGGAGGGTGGGGTCGGCGCGGCCTGCACGGCGAGGGCCAGCGTGGCCGACCGGATGACGGCCTCGATGGTGTCCGGCGACGCGATCCGCAGCATCTGCGGCAGCATCTGGCGGAGGTGCTCCGGGGAGACGCCCTCGCGGCGGACGGCCAGCACGAGGTCGGGCGCGGCCATCAGCTCGGGCGCGAGCGCGGCCTGGAACAGGTTGGCGCGGCGCCGGACGAAGGGCACGCGGGTGTAGTTCTGCTTCGGCGCCCGCCCGCCGAGCAGCTGGTCGATGGCGGCGACCAGCTCGCGGAAGGGGCCGGTGGGCTCGGCGTGGTCGTAGTGCGGCAGGTCGCTCGGCGAGGGGCCGGTGCCGGGAACGGCGGCCCAGAGGCGACCGGCGAGGCCCAGCATCTCCCCGAACACGGCGGAGGGGTGCGCCTCGGTGCGGCGGAGGTGGTCCAGGCGCGGCGTGGACGCGGCGGCGGCGGCGAGGACGGCCTGCGCGGTCACGTCGGCGGGCGAGATTTCGCGCTGGTTGCGGACGGCCTGCCAGCGGCGCGCGAACTCGCCGGCGCGGGCGGCCAGCCGCTCGGTCAGGCCGCGGACGAGCCCGTCGAGCGCGGGCGTCGCGCCGGTCTGGACGGACGGCGCGAGGTAGGCCGGGTCGGCGGCGAACGTGCCGTCGGCGGCGCGGACGACCTCGGCGATGGGGACCGTCACGAAGTCGGCGCGGGGCTCGCCGTCGAACAGCAGGCGCGCGTTGAGGCGGCCGACCTGCACGTCTCGCTCGTCGGCTCCGGTCGTGTCGTCCACGACGGCGGCGGTCTCGGCGATGAAGCGGGTCTCGCGGCGCGCGGCGGCGCCGTCCAGCAGCACGTTGGCGCCCCCGGCGCGGACCGACGGCACGGCGAGGTAGACGCGGACGCGGTCTGCGGTGGGGCCAAGCCCGTCGCGCACGTCGCGGGCGGCGGGCACGGGGCCGTCCTGGGGCAGGCGCACCGGCAGCCCGTCCGGCATGACCGCGCGGACGGCGCTCACGGCGACCTCGCCGTTGGCGAGCCGGTCGGCGTCGAGGTCGAGGTGGGCGAGGCCCCAGCCGTAGCGCGACACGGCGTCCACGCGGGCGTCGAGGTCGGCGCGGATGGCGCGGTCCCACTGCTGGAGATGGTGGGGGTCGAGGGTCATGCCCTCGTACCAGACGACGCGACGACGGTCCGACACAGGCGGGGTCAGGGTGGGTTCGGGAAGACGCTGCGCACGGACACGCCGCCTCCCCATCCTATACCGGGAACGGACCGTCAGTCGGTCATCCGCCGTCGGATCGGCCGGGCCGCTCCCGGACGACCGCTCGCCCGGCCGTCGCCTGCCCGGCCTCGCGTGCGGATCTGCGCCCTCGGTCGGCCCACGGGGCTACTGCGGCGGGGTCTGCGGGCGGACTTCAGAGCGGCGCACCGGGGTCCGATGCCCGATGCTGCGGGGTCGCCGCTCGCACTCGTCGGAACGCCGCT